>JAFGIT010000341.1 GCA_016929465.1 Candidatus Coatesiibacteriota bacterium
AACCTCCGACTGTGTCAGTTCGACACTGATGTCATCGGCTGAAAGTGGCAAAGTCAGATTGATCTTCCTATATGGAAGAGCCGGGCATTGATATGTGTGGACTCGCTCATCACACCCACTCACCGATATTCTGTCAACCCCATCCATGTGATTAAGGGCCGGCTGCGTGAAGCTGAAGGGAATTAGCATGGACTCCCGCGTTGCTCCGGCAGCTGAGAAGGTGGCTGAATAGACAACTGATACAACAACGATGGCCCAGATCAATAGGTCATTCCTGCGATGCAAAATAATCCTCCTAATCGTCACAATCCGTACTAAAGGTTAAGGTGTCACAAAAGCGTGGCGATGGCGGGCAAGACTACCAGCCCAAAACATCCCTGTGACTTACTCTATGGGGAGCGTCAAAATGGCGCCGCGCCATTTATGGCCTGCTCCCGCCCACCATCTCAATGCTCTCAATTATAGCAATTCTTCAGTTGCCAGGCGGCCCTCCTTTCGTGAACTTCGCCCGGGCAGAAGTGCTCTTACATTAACGACACTTCTCCGACCTATCCTGCTCCTGCCCAGAAATTGAGCAGATTCCGTGCCAAACAAGATAGAAAATGACAGATCGGTGAAAACGGCCTGTCACAAGGAATCCGTGCGAATATACATTGGCCGCTCGAGTGTCCAATTCTCTTGGAATTGTACCATTTGGGACAACCGCCGATTTTTTGCTGTGCCAAAAGGGACAGTTCTGGTCTATAATCTCCCAAGTCGTTATCGAACATAAGAGGGAGTCTTATTGTTCTCCTAATAAATGGACATTCATGCCGAGTTTGAGGCTGAAATTCTCGGTTGTTGTGCATGGGGCTTTCTATAATCGCAATTTGAGATTCGATTAGGGCTTCAAGTCATTTCATAGAACTAATCCCTTCAGGTCCGCAAAGCGGCGAACCACCTTGACGGTAAATCTGACCTGGCGTTTAATTTATCTTCGGAGGCGATGTATTAATGCTCAATGACAAGACTTTGGATGGACTGACAGTCGGCGACGTGCGCAATCTAGTGGTGCAGAATCCGAGCACCATCACGCTTGACCAGGACCTCGAAGACCTGATGGCGAAGATGCTCGAGGACACGCGAACTCGCCATGTGTATGTTGTCGATGACGAAGGCATTCTGATCGGCTCTGTCAGATTGGCCACTCTCGTCGAGCACCTGTTCCCGCTCTCGTCTCTCATAACGCATAGCATGGCATTGACGATGGGCAATCTTCCCTCTTTCGAGTCGAAGACCATCGAGGAACTTATGGATAGCGAACCGTGCTGGGTGACGGAGTCGACTTTGCTCTCTGAAATGGCGGCGATTCTCGTCGAGAAGAAGATCAACGAGCTTCCGGTAGTGGATGAAAAGCATCGCGTCATCGGTGAAGTGAACTTCCTCGAGGTTATCGCGGCATATCTCAACAGGACATCTCCGGATAGATAGCGTTGACCAAGAACTCTGGCATTAGCCTCGTCAAATATCTCTCGCCTGAGCTTATCCTCACCGATATCAAGGCGAGCGATAAATGGAACTTGATGAAGCAGATGCTCGATGCTCTTGTTGAAAGCCCCGGCTTTTTGAACCAGCCGCACATATCTCGCGACAAGGTCTGGTCCGCTCTGGTTGACAGGGAGGAAAAGCAGTCCACTGGTGTCGGCGATGGAGTGGCATTTCCGCATTGTCGGATTCCCGACTATCAGGGATTGGGAGTCTGTCTCGCGTTCCTTAAGGAGCCGGTCGATTTCGACTCGATCGATGATAAGCCTGCGAATGTGGCCTGCATGATGTTGATCCCCGAGAGCGAGCCGGTGCTCGCATTGCGTCTCTTTTCGAAGCTCTCGGAGCTCCTGATGGATGAGGCTATCAGGGGCTTCTTCGCGACTGCCGAGGATGGGACTATCATCTATGAATATCTGAGGAAGAAGGAGATCTCGGTCGAGACCTCTTTGAGAGCACAGGACATTATGCGCACTCACCTCTTGAAGATTAACCCCGATACTCCCCTCAGTGACGTCGCACATCTGATGATGCGTAATCGCGTTGAGGCGGCGGTAGTGCTCGATGGTGAAGGCGAGATAGCAGGCCAAATAACCTGCGATAACCTATTTCAATACGGGCTGCCAGACTTCTTCAATCAGCTTCAGAGCGTGGCGTTCATCAGCGAATTCGACCCGTTCGAGAAATACTTCGCCGACGAGTCGAGAGCCTTTGCGAAGGATGTCATGTCACAGGATTACGTCACGGTTCCGCCGACGGCGACCTTGCTCGAGATAGTATTTGCCTTGACGGTCCGTAAGCAGCCAAAGGTCTATGTAGTGAAGGACTCGAAGTGCATTGGTGTCATCGACCGCACTACAGTCCTTGACCGGATCCTGAATATTTAGCTGAAATGACCATGGACACTTGGATATGCTCGTCCCAGTAATTGTCTTTGCTATTACTTATATACTAATTGCGTCTGAGAAGGTCGATAAGACCGTCGCTGCGGTCCTCGGCGCCGCTACGGTCGTATTCGGTGGATTGATCCCCCATGAGCTGGCTCTCGGCTACGTGGACCTCAACGTGATTTATCTGCTTGTCGGCATGATGATCATAGTGAATATCTTGAGCACGACCGGTGTCTTCGAGTGGCTTGCGATTATTCTCGGGCAGAGGGCAAGGGGCAGCGGAGTGCTGCTGCTCGTGTTCCTACTAGCCGTAACTGCCGTCCTGTCCGCATTTCTCGACAACGTGACCACGATAATCCTGGTCGCGCCGATCACTATACTGATCACTCAGATTCTCGAGATACCCACGCTTCACTTCCTCATACTAGAGGCAGTTTTCTCCAATATAGGCGGCACTGCGACACTGGTCGGCGATCCCCCGAACGTGCTCATCGGCTCGCAGGCACACATAGAGTTCATGGACTTCATAATAAACCTCGGCCCAATCTCGGTGGTCATTGCGATCTTGTCCCTGCTGGTCGTCGTCCTTGTGATAGGCCCTCATCTGAAGGTCTCCAAGAGAACGAAGGACCGCCTCATGTCGGCCAAGCCCAGGGAGGCCATCGTGAACCCGAAGCGGCTCATGATTGCGTCCACCGTTTTCGCGCTCGTCATACTCGGATTCTTCGTCAGCCACCAGTTTGATGTCCAGCCCGGGCTGGTCGCGATTGCGGGCGGATTCCTTATGGCGCTTCTATGCCGAATGGATA
>JAFGIT010000342.1 GCA_016929465.1 Candidatus Coatesiibacteriota bacterium
GAATGCCATGGTCAGCACTGCGACCTTGGGCCTCACACTCGTTGTCTTGAAGCTTGCGACGAACCAGGCGATAGCGACACCCGCGAAGACCGTGAGTATGGGAGTGACTGGCAGGATATTCCTCGGGAATGCGGCCCGTGCGGATGAGAAGAGGATCAGGTGCGGTATGGCGAACGTCATGGCGACAGCCAGGTATCTCCTCCCACTTCGGAAGGTGAAACTGACTATGATCCCGAATAGGGCGAAGCCAGCGGCAATATACCCGATGTCTCCGAGCATCGCTCGAAGATGGAAGACTATTCCCCCCGGATTCTCCGATGCAGTGTTGATTATTCCCAGGTTGCCAGCTTTGAAATAGTGCAGAGCCTCGAAGCGGAGGTGGTCGAAGAGGGTCGGTAGGTCGAATATCGCCCCTATATTGAGTGCAGCGAATACGACCGTCGCCACCACGGCGGGGATGGCGAGTCGCGTCCTCCTCCTCAGACTGCTTTTGATGGTGCAGGCAGCAATCAAGACCGGAATTATCGCAAGGACGCCGGTGTATTTGAATGAGGCGGCGACGGCTGAGAACGCCGCTGCCCATGCGTTAAGCCGCATCGACTCTCGCTCGATGCTCAGCATTGCGAATAGTAGCGCGAGTTGGATGAAGAGCACAAGGGATGCATCGGGCGTTGCGTAGTGGCTGTGAAGAGTGCTCAAAGACCCGAACGCCGAGACCACTGCGGCAGGAATTGCGGCGTCCTTTCGGATTGCCATCGCAGTCTTTGTTACCACCAAGACCGTCAATGCGCCAGATAGGGCGGAGATGAGCCTCGCGTAGGGAAGATAGTCCTGGACCCTCAAATCGGTGAGCTTGGCGAAGAGGCCAGAGGCATTTCCTACGATATAGGCTGCACTGGCGGCCAGGTAGTGCGACAACACCGAGAGCGAAGGATAGTAATAGAATTGCGGGCACAGATTCCCTGAAAAGAGCCCCTTCAGCACTGACAGTGCCACGTTACGCTCGTCGTGGTGAATGACTGCGGGAAGGGCCCATTTGAGCCCCCATACGCGCAGCGCAAGACCAGCCAAGAAAATCGCTGCGACGATGATGCCTCTCCAGCGAGAGCGTCTATCTTCTGCTGTAACAAGATTGAGTTCGAGTTGATCGGGCATATCTGATGAGGCTCTTGGATGTCACTTACTATCTGGACGGTTCTTGCTTAGAGCCGCCTCGAAGTCCGCCCACATGTTTTCGACCATGTTCTCCCAGGAAGACGAGCGTGCCAGCTCAAAGCCCCGCTCTATAGCGTCCTCATTCGGCTTCTCGAGTGCTCTCTCGACGGCCGACGCGAATTCATCGGCTGTCGAAACAATATCGATGATGCCCGAGTAGAATTTCACCACGTCAGGGATCGCAGTCGATATGACTGGAGTCCGCGAGGCCAGATATTCGAGCGCCTTCGTGGGGTGAATGTGAAGCGTGAGCTTGTTCAGCACAAACGGTAGAATGGCCACGTCGAATCTTGCCAGATAGGCTGGCAACTCAGAGTAATCGACGAGGCCGGGTAGAATGATATTGCCGGTTGTTTCGAGCTCCGAACGCTGCCTGCTCGAGAGCCAGGGGCCGGCAAGCAAGAAATTCCATTCTGGATAAGCACGGGCCACGGCGAAAATCATGTCGAAGTCCAGCCTATCATCGACCGCACCAAAATAGCCGATGACCGGGCCCTCGACCTCCGATAGGGCGGCGGGGACAGGCAAACTCCCACCCAATGCGCTGCTGAAATGGTCGAACTCTACCCCGCACGGATAATACTTGATGTCAGGGGCGAATTCAGCTTTGCGCTCGGCGAGCGCGTTCGTGCCGGCAAACACGACATCTGCGCTCTCCAAGAGCCGCCTTTCCAGCTCCATCGTCTCGCGCCGCGCGAATCCGAATGCCGAATGCTCGTCCATTATGTCATAGACGACTGCCGCGTGGTCGAGCGAATCGATAATCGGGGCAAATCGCGGTGCATAGAACCACAGGACCGGTCGGCCATCAGCATCAATTCTCGGGAGGGCGGCCGATATAAGAGAGCTAATCGTCTTCAGGTTAATTCGGTAAATGCCCTTGATGGCCCTTTCGAACGGCAAGAGCAGCGGAGCCAGCAGATGAACACCTTTCGCCCCATCTGATGGGGTGAATTCGCTCTTAGATTTCCGTCTCGCAAGCTCCGACGCATATCTCGGCCATACGTATAGGACCGGGTGGCGATTGGCGATTCTGACCGCGATCTGCTGCGGCCTCTGCCACAGCCCAGCAAAGGGATGAGTGGAGATGAAAACGAAGGCCCTCCTGCAGGCATCTGAGCCAGGATGGCAGGAATCACATGCGGCAAATCTGGCCCGGAATGCGACAGCAAGCGCCCCGATCGAATAGAAGAGCAGTCTAATGATGTATCTGAGCTTGAGGAATGTGAGATTCATAGCATCCCGATCTTTGCACGGCTGCGCCGTTGAAACAAGGATTTAGTGATGCTTGCGCTGATTTCGCTCTTCCCGCTCCGAGGAGAATTTTCCGAATAGCGACCTTGCCCACTGCGGTCGCTATGACACAGCTCAGATGATGGTGTGCGGTCCCCTGCTGGCTATCTGCTAGGCCATTGCCCAAGCGGACGGAGGCGGATTATCGAGCCGACGCAAGGCCTCCTTCTCGGTCGGCATGATCAGAATGTGGTCGCTGAGCCCATAGACCTTCAGCATCTCGGCCGCATCCGCCTGCGGGACCGTCAATATCAGCGTCCCATCGCAAAGGGCCACGTCATGACGTATAGCCTCGAGCAGCATGATGCCGTCAGGCGTCATACTCACGACCCCAGTCAGGTTCAGCACTATGCTCCGAAAGCCAGTCGCAATCGACTCCCCGACTCTCCTATGGAGCTCAAATGTAGCTCCCTCGTCCAGAATTCCCTCTGCCATCAAGACTGCAGCCGAGCCCTCTGTCCGAAACTCCACCGAAAGCTTCTTCATAAGTTATCTCTCCCGCCTTTAGTATCGAATGCAGGGCGAATTGGTTTAGCCGGATGTTTTGGGCAGGTGAGCTCCGATTGTCTCAAATCCAGCAGAATACTGAGGCGGTTTTATCGGAGTGATATGTATCTATGCAGCATGTAGTAGGCGGCGTGAATTAAACCACTATATGCCGCCCAGAGGGCCTCATATCATCTTGAAGCAGAATTCCCTATGGCCGCAGAGGAAGATGTGAGTTTTGGCGGGATCAGTTCGGGCTGCCGTCCTCGCCCGATTGCAGGCGACGCATATCCCGCATTGCCCGGTCGATCTCAGTGACATCCGGGGCCAGGCTATGAGCTTTCTCGAGCACTCGAATTGCAGTATCAATTTCTCCCCTTCGCTGCAGCAGGTCAGCCATTATTATAAGGCAGTCAACGTTATCGGGGTATAATCTCAATCCGCCGTCAATGGCGACAATCGCAGCATCGGTTTTTCCTGCGGTAGCGAGTGCACCAGCCAGCTTGATGAAATCCCCTACATCAGGCTCCGGCACCTCCGTGGCTCGAGAGTAGTCCCGTATCGCTCGCCCGAGATCACCCTCGCTCAAATCTATATCTCCCATCATCGCGTACAGGCGCCCATCCTCGGGATATCGCTCGATCCCCCGCTCCAAAATCTGGCGGGCGGCCCCCGTCTCGCCAGATGTGGCATAGAGCTTCGCAAAGTGGGAGATTTCCATCCGCTTCTCATGCGGCTGCGTCGTTGCAATGGGAAGAATCGCGAAGACCGAGACCAGGATGATGAATGCCGTGAGATGTCGCCAATTCCTTTCCTTGACGGTCTCTACGGCGTATGACAAGGCAGCTCCGGAGAACACGAACAGCAACGGAGTCAGGGCGATCCGATACCGACCGACCACAAAGAACATCGCGATGGATGCCACATAGAATGTGAATAACGCTGCAACGAGCCGATATTCCCCTCCCTCGCGAAACGCCATGAATAAACCGAACAGGCCGAACGGTATCATGATGGCGAATGAGAGCGGGAGAATCCGCAAGAGAAAGGACTCCTCGCGCGCGACCGTGTAGGAGTAAATCTGAGGTATCTCCCTCGCCCCGAGAAAGAGCACGCACTTGCGGAGCAAACGAAAGGCGAAATCACACCACCTGCCGCTTGCGCTATCCAGCGTTGCCCTGAACCAGAAATTCGATGCCTCTGATGGCGATAGATTCTTTCCCGTGATAGCCCTTGCGAAGTCCCGACCATCGAGATCTTTGAGAGAGTCGAAGCCGCGAGATTCGTCGTGACCCTCTATCTTGTCGAAGATGCCGCTCGATTTGGGGTGGTTCCCAATGTAGAAATTGAACCCGGCGTTGGAGCTCAGAAGGACCAGGTCCTTCTCGGCGTGGTAGTTGGCCGCCGTTACGACCAGAATGGGAATGGCGGCGCCAATGAAGAGCGGCAGCGCGACCTGCAGCAATCTCTGCCTTCTGTTCTCCGATCTCGAAAGGACGAAGAAGACTGCCAAGGGCAATACATATAGGAGGACATTTCCTCGGAAAGTGGCCGCAAATCCAAAAACGAGCCCAGTGAATATTGAGAACAGGAAAGATGTCCTTTCCAGAGCGATGACCAGCAGCATGAGAAAAAGCAGATGAAAGAAGCAGAGCGAACTCTCTGTCACTATCAATCCCTCGGTGAACACAAGGGGGCCGCACAAGAGGTATGAAATCCCAGCAATCACACCGGTTCTCCCGCCGACTAGTCGGCGCCCTAAAAGGTAGGTCAATCCGCATCCGATCGCGCCAAGAAGGGCCTGCCAGAGCCTGACGACATTTGGCTGCTCGGTACCTGATAGCCAGTAAATGGCTGCCATGAAGTATGAATATGCGGGGCTCATTCGAAAGACCTCCGTGGGCACAATCTGCCCGTTGAGGATCTCTAGCGCACGGCCCTGATAGATCGCGGAGTCGAGTATCACAAGCCTTCCAACGAGTGATTCGCCCGTCTGCAAGAGGTAGGTCAACCGGATACCTGCCGCAAGCAGAACGAAGAGCACGAAGGCCGCAACGACTCTCGGATTGGACTTCATCTCTAAGGCGTCACTTGACTGGAGAGGTTGTCCAGCTGGTTGGATTCTCGTCCCCTAGGGGCGGGGCTTGTCTCCGCCCTATCATATAACCGGGCAGACACAAGGCCTGCCCATAGATTCGGTCGTATGATTCTCGACGCTTGCCGAACTGAAGTCAGCAATCGGAGACCCTATCCGTCCAAGACTTCCGGATTCACCGGGAACTTTGGCATCTCGCCCGAAAGCGCGGCGATCATGTTCTCGGCAGCAAGCTTCGCCATGAGGGAGCGCGTCGCGATTGATGCACTCGCTATATGCGGCGCGAGCACTGCATTAGGCAGAGACAGCAGCAGCTCATTGACCTTCGGCTCGTTCTCGAACACGTCAAGTCCAGCTGCAGCGATGGTCCCATCCTTTAGCGCCTCCGCGAGCGCCTTCTCATCGACGACAGGCCCACGCGACGAGTTGATGAGAATTGCGGTCGGCTTCATCGCCTCGAGCTCCTTAGGCCCGATTAGGTGTCTGGTCCCCTCAGTTAGCGGGACATGCAGCGAGATGAAATCGGAGCGCTTGAATATATCATCTAGCGATGCGAATTCCGCGCCGAGCGCATCCTCATCGGCCTCATCCGCTCGATAGGCATCATGATACAGAACCTTCATTCCAAAGCCACGGGCACGCGCCGCCATCCCACGCCCTATCTTGCCGAAACCGACTATCCCGAGCGTCTTCCCGTGAATATCAGCGCCCAGCATCAGCATCGGGTCCCAGCCTATGAACTTGCCGGCTCTCAGGAACTTGTCCGCCTCGACGACGCGCCTTGCGGCCGCCATTAAAAGGCAAAACGCGAAGTCGGCGGTCGTGTCGGTCAGAACGCCCGGCGTATTCGTGACGATAATGCCTTTCTCGGTGGCAGCCTTCACATCGATGTTGTTGAATCCGACCGCGTAATTCGAGATGCAGACCAGGTCGGTTCCGGCCGCGATCACATCGGCATCGACTGGATCAGTAAGAAGACACAGCAGGCCATCGATGCCAGGGACCTTCTCGAGCAGCTCTGCCTTGGTTATAGGGCCCTCTGAGTCTCGCACCTCGACATCGAAGTGCTCCTCGAGAAGAGGGATGCCCGGATCGGGTATCAATCTTGTTACATAGACCTTCATTCTGACTATTTCGATGTCAAATATGCTCATTATTCCACCCTCAATCTCGCTTTGAAAATTTTGCTAAATGCCTTTTTCATCGCCCATAGCTTCGCTCGCTTGAGCGGATAGCGGTCCATATCCTCTAGGAAATATCGCCCCTCGTCGGGCAGCAGGACAATGCTGACGAGGACATTCGGTGCGATCCCAATCGGCAGATTCTTTTCCATACACCGTTCATAGAGCCGCGCAAAGACCGGGACCATCTCCTCTGTCTTCGGCGTGGGCACCTTCTCATAGTCGGTCCCCTTCAGCGGCCGGAATACACATACAGTCGGTATCGCTCCGACCTCGGTTATCCAGTCGATTGCCTCAAGCGTCTTCTCGACAGGCTCCAGTCCAGCGATTATCTCACCGTTCGTCGTGTCGAATTTCTTTGCGCAATATTCGATCGCCTCCAGATACCGCTGCAGGCCCACGTAGCTGCTCTTTCCCGGGCAGACCTCCTTCAGCCGTGGCTCGTCGATCAGCTCGAAGCAGAAGGACACGTTATTCGCGCCCATCTTCTTCAGC
>JAFGIT010000343.1 GCA_016929465.1 Candidatus Coatesiibacteriota bacterium
AGTAGCAAAGCACAAGTTGAAACAGAATCTATGAATGGAGACAGGATTATGCAGCGATATGTCTGCTCGGTTTGTGGATACCTATATGATCCGAAAAACGGTGATCCCGATAATGGGGTCAAGCCTGGGACGGCCTTCGAAGACCTCCCGCCGAATTGGACATGCCCGATCTGCGGCGCCGGCAAGGAAGCCTTCGATCTGGATGAATGAGGACTGACTTAAAGAAGAACGTTCTAGAGCAACTATACGAGAAATACAATAGGCGGGAGTACGTTCATCCCGACCCCATTGAATTTCTATACTACTTCGACACCGTCGGAGACCGCGAGATCGTTGGTTTGATAGCCTCGTCGCTCGCCTACGGAAGAGTTGTGCAGATTCTGAGGAGCATCAAGATGGTTCTCGACAAGATCGGGCCGTCGCCCCGCGAGTTCCTCCTGAATGTCTCCGAAGAAGAACTCCGTCGGAGGCTATTGCGATTCAAGCATAGGTTCACGACCGGCGAGGAAATGGTTGAAATGCTCCTGAGTGCCAAGAGCTTGATCGAGCGGCATGGTTCACTGCACGAGTGCTTCACAAGCGGTCTGAATGACAAGGAGACAACGGTATTGCAGGCCCTTGAGAGGTTTTCTGACAAGTTGATCTCGCGGAATGGCGATAGAGAAGGTGCCAAGAACAGCTTGATCCCTTCCCCTGGCCTCGGGAGCGCCTGTAAGCGAATCAACCTCTTCCTGAGATGGATGGTGCGCGAGGACGAGGTCGATCCAGGAGGATGGGACGGTGTACCGAAATCGAAGCTGATGATCCCTCTGGATACACACATGCATCGAATCGGCCTGGCTCTGGGACTCACCGGCAAAAAATGCGCCGACGGTCGCTGCGCCGCCGAGATAACGGAGGCATTCCGCAAAATCGAACCAGATGATCCGGCGCGATATGACTTTGCTCTAACCAGGCTTGGGATAAGGCCAGATTGTGATATGGCTGCATTCTTGAATGAATTGGCGGGCTCCAAGGAGTTAGGTGATGATTGATGCTCTTCTCGGCATCGTGGCCGAATTCTGGGATGTGTTGGGAGCGATGTCCCCTTATCTGCTATTCGGCTTTCTTGTGTCAGGGATTCTCTCGGTGTATATTTCGCCAGAGGTGGTCCGCAGACACTTAGGGGGCAAGGGACTAGCCCCGGTTCTGAAAGCGTCCCTGTTCGGTGTTCCCTTGCCGCTTTGCTCATGCGGCGTGATTCCAGTCTCAGCATCGCTTCGAAGACAGGGTGCAAGCAAGGGGGCGACGACAGCATTCCTGCTTTCCACTCCGCAGACGGGTGTGGACTCGATATTCGTGACCCTGAGTCTTCTTGGCCCCGTGTTTGCAATATTCAGGCCATTAGCGGCGCTTCTTACCGGATTTATAGGTGGCTCGATAGTCTCAATTGGTGATAGGGAAGAAGGAGATTCGTGCGAGGGTGAGAGCTGTACATGTGCGACTGGGGCCTGCATGATCCATCAGAAGAACCGCAAGTTCTCCCATATCTTCAAATACGGCTTTGTCACGCTGGCAGGGGATATTGCCAAGCCGCTCTTCTTTGGGCTTCTCGCTGCAGCGTTAATCTCAGCTCTTGTGCCCGAGAACTTCTTCGCAGGTTCAATCGGTCAGGGCTTCTGGGCCAAGGTCCTGCTGATGGCGCTTGGGATACCTGTCTATGTCTGCGCTACAGCTTCCGTTCCGCTAGCTGCGGCGTTAATCGCGATCGGTGTATCTCCGGGGGCGGCGTTCGTCTTCCTGATGACCGGACCTGCAACGAATATCGCCACGATTGCCACCGTGTGGAAGGTGATGGGCAGAAGGGTGGCTATCACCTACCTGGCGACGACAGCGGGATGTGCCCTCTTATTCGGCTCGCTTCTGGATCTCATCTATGTGAGGGCTGATATGGCGGCGGAGCCCTATATGCCCTGGATGATGCCCCCATTTCTCAAGGTGATCAGCGCAATTGTTCTCCTTGCCGTGCTTGGATGGTCTAGCTACGTTCACAACCATCCACACCACGAGCCAATACTAAATGAAAGGAAAGAGAAGATGCTCACTCTAAATATAACTGGAATGACATGCAGTCACTGCGTAGCGGCAGTCAAAAAGGTTCTCAAAGATGGAAAGGGCGTGAAGGCCGTCGATGTCGATCTGAAGAACGGCAAGGCAATCGTTGATGGTGAAAACCTCGATCACGATGCGCTATGTAAATCGGTCGATGCACTCGGTTATGGTTGCTCGCTGCACGCCGACAAAGAAGACAAATAATCAGGATTTTCACCGCAATGGCAAGAATCTCTAATACTGCGCACAAGGAAGTCCTCGCGAGACGTTCCAGGACCAGGCGGATCCTCCAATCCTCGCTCTGGATAATCGTAGTCGTAGTCATTGGCCTTGGGTGGCGCTATCCCCTTTTGGGATATGCAGTGCCGATCGTTATGCTCATCGGAGTGGTCGGCGGCTTCATTCGGGGCAGGTACGTTTGCGGCTGGCTTTGTCCCAGGGGAGCCTTCTTCGACAGGGTGATGACCCATATCAGCCCGAAGAAGAAAATCCCCGAGTGGCTCAGGAAGCCCGTCTTCAGGTGGATCGTTTTCTGCCTGCTCATGGGCTTCATGGTGTGGCAAATTAGCATCAATCCTGGCAGTTTCCGTCACTGGGGAACGGTCTTCTTCAGAATGTGCGTCATAACAACCGGTATCGGAGTGATCCTCGCCATTTTTATTCACCCGCGGACCTGGTGCGCGTTTTGCCCAATCGGGACCCTTCAGAGCTCAGTTGGGGGACACAAGCACAAGCTCCAGATCGAGGATGGCTGTACCAACTGCAGAGTGTGTGAGAAGGCGTGCCCGAAGAACCTCAAAATCCCAAGCAACATGAAGGACGGCGAGTTTCAGTCGAAGGACTGCCTGAAGTGCCCAGAATGCCAGCTCGCATGTCCGTTGGGGCTACTGAAATTACCGGACCAGAAAAGCGAGGCAAATGCACCCCAACGCTAATCTGCTGTTTCTCTGCGGAAGCAACTCCTGCCGCTCACAGATGGCCGAGGGGATCCTCAGGAGCCTTGCGGGAGACAGGTTCGACGTAAAAAGCGCCGGCGCGTCAGCCTCCTACGTGCACCCGATGGCAATAAGGGTAATGGACGAGATTGGGATTGATATCTCGAACCAGCGCAGCAAGTCGCTCGATGAGTTCATCGGTCAGAGATTCGATTACGTCATAACAGTCTGTGCGAATGACAGGAAGAGCATCTGCCCCTTCTTCCCCGGCAAAATCGGTCAGCGGATCAGTTGGGGCTTTGAGGATCCTGCGGATGCCGATGGTGACGAGGACGAGCGGCTCGCTGTCTTTCGGAGAGTAAGAGACGGACTCATACAGAATATCAAGCAGTTTTTACAAACACATCCCAATTAATCATAGTGTTCCGGATCCCCGGGCAATATTTATGATATTGTCGGAGATCAGCTCTATTTCCACCCAATAATCCCCCATCTCGCAATCGCTGAAATGTGGCTCTAATAGCCTAATTACGCGCACCTCTCTTGGCCAAAACTTGACGGTTTTCCAAAAATTGGTAATAATTTAGACGTGCCGCCGCCTGGCAGGAGTGAAAGGACTCTTGCTTTGAGCACGAAGGTTTCGTTTGATTGTGGCGCAAGTCCACGGCCTGTGGGCAAGCCCCAAAGCTATATTGAGCCTGTTATTGCGCGTTGTGAGTTCGACGACATCCGCCGATTATCGCGCCAATATTGGCCGTCGGCTGAGCCCGGATCGTCTTCCGTAGCGCCATCTCGCTCTCAGGTCGGGCACATCTCACCCCTTTATACCTCACGATTATTCTATACATGGGCGTCGTTTCATGCAAGCACGTTCCATGCATTAAGTCTGCCGATGCTAACACATCCCGACGGCGGAATTTCGCATCGCTGGGATGCTGAAGCGGTTCACCAAATATTCAGGAGGGCACCATGAGGGCAAGGGAAGCCTATGAGTCACCGCGCGTGATCACGGTTAATTCCGCTGCGATCATGAACGTCATTGGTCCCAGTGTGTCATGCACTGGGTTCGGTGGCTCTGCTAGCTGCTAAGTGAATAGAATTTGAGATCGAGGATTGTCGAAGAGCGTACCTACTTACGGCAGGAACTGCAGAGGGACCAGCGTGGGGCAAATGGTCGGACAATAGCCCTACGTTAGGTCAGGGCTTTCGAGCTACCGTGCATGCTCCTGTCTGGGCGGAGCCCTTCGCGGATCCGGAAAAGTCGCGGCTTCGTTCGTACGCGAGCTCATTTCGCTCGCGCTGAGTTGATGAGCGGCGATCTGTTCCTAATCGTCGATCCCAAGAGACTCGCTGATGGCTGAGGATGGAGATTGTTGAGGGAGTTTGATTGGACCACATGGGAGGTCTAATGGCCCATATAGAGAGATTGGACAGGGAGGAACTTGCTGTATGACCGGCAGGGGATTAATTGGCCTTGTGTTTGTCAGACTGCTAACAATATTTTTATAACCACATCATAGTTATAATACGAATACTACGTTAATAGAGATGAAGAAAATAATATATCAATCACCTGGGAGACGGGGACCGAGATCGACAACGCCGGTTTCGACCTTTACAGGCCCGAGGCCGGCGACCGCACGACACCAACGGGGATCGATGACCGCCTTATCCCAGCAAAGGGAAGCCCGGCCGGGGGAGCCAGCCGCACATTCGTCGATGCTGACGTCCGGCCGGGAATTACCTACACCCAATCCGGAGAAGAGGAGAGAAGAGATGAGAAAGACGGAGATGTATGAGAAGCCGCAGGTGCAAACGATCGGCAGCGGAGGAATTATTGCGATCATCGGCCCTAGCGTGTCGTGCACCGGCTTCGGCGGCTCGGCGAGCTGTTGATCGGGCTTTGAATTCGGAAAGAGAGACAAGGCTTTGATTAGGCGAAGAACACCAATGCCAGGCCGAAGGCCACTGGCTATGGTCTGATTACAGAGAGAAGAGAAGGGATGATGGTACGGCAATTGATTTTCGCAATTGTTTTCGTCGCGATTCTCTTGGCTTTGACGCTGGTATCCGCCTATGCCGACGATGGCCGGCGGATTGACGGTCCACTGGGCGGAGACAGCCGATGCGAGGAAGCGGGAATGAGCACGGTTCATCACCACTGGATGCACATCTGGACGACGAGTAATGGCGGGAGAGGTGACGGAAGAGCCGTCCATTCTGGCTATTACTGGAACCCGGTCCGCGACGGGAACGGCCACGCCTTTGTCCAGTCCAATGCATCCAAGAGAGAACATATATCTGAAAGAAAGCGATAGTGAAATGAACAACAGAAGAATGATCTTACCGATTATTGTCTGCGCGCTAGCGTCGATTATATTTCATGGCGTGTCCTCGGCACAGCAAGAGTATTGGGTGGATGCGGACGACGGCCATGATGGCTTGATGCACACTGGTTCGGACACTGATCCCTGGCTCACGATCACCCATGCGTTGGGGCGCACGGGTGGATCGTCCGGGAATCCTCTGATCATCCACGTGAGGGCCGCCTCCAATGCCTATGACACGACTCTGGGCGAGAGTTTCCCGCTCCAGCCTGGCAGTTACACAACGCTTCTCGGAGAAGGGGCCTCAGGCACGATTATCGACGCTGATACATCGGAAGCGTCGGCGATAAGGATCGCCTCGCAGCTCAATGTCTCCATTGAGGGGCTCACAGTCAGAAACGGTGAGCCAATCGGGATGGGCGTCGGGGCGGGACTGATGTGCTCGTCTAGCAGCTACATCACGATAAAGGACTGCGTCGTGACACTCAATGACGGTAATAAGGGCGGCGGCATCTACTTCGGGGATTGCGATTATGCGACTGTCGAGTCCTGCGACATCACTGACAACAACACGGGTGGATTTGGCGCCGGAATCTCATGCTCCGGCAGTTCGCCTGTCATTAGATCATGCACGATTGCGGGCAATGCCGTCTCGGCGGGATTCTCAGGCCTCGGAGGAGGGATCTGGCTTGAGTCGGATTCATATCCGATTATCGATGAGTGCGTGATTAATGGCAACAAGGCGAGGGAAGGCGCCGGGATCGGGTCTTCTGAATGCGCCTCTGGCGGATCATCGATTGAGATCATCGATTCGGACATCATCGGGAATATCGCATACAAGAGCGGCGGGGCCGGCGCAAGACTAGAGGACTCCAATGTCCGCTTCATCGGAGGGTCAATCAAGGACAACGTCGATGCTAATTACGGCGCCGGAGCATACTTGGAGGCGATCAATCACGACTGCTCTGTCACGTTTGAGGGAGTCGTCATTAGCGGGAATAAGACACATGAATACGACTCCTATTATGGAGGAGGCATCTATGCCAGCGGGGGACGTCTGAGTGTCTCACTCGCCGATTGTGAGATTGAGAATAACACCGCATTGCACAGCGGGGGGGGGATATGCGCCGAATATGCGAAGCTGAATATCGAATCGAGCGTGTTTTCCATAAATAAATCGAATGAGAGTGGAGCTGGCATTTATTATAATTCCAATTACACATATCGTATCGAGCCGGATGACGCCAAATTCTCGCATTGCGTATTCTCGGGAAATGAGTGTTCGGGCAATTACGCCTATCCCGGAGGCGCTGCATTATACCTTTATCATTACATCTCGCCCAGCATCTTCAACTGCCTAATTGTTGGGAACAAACTTGGAAATTCGGCTGAAGGTGGAGGCGTCTATCTGTGGGATCAGTCCTCGCCCGAACTTGTCAACTGCACCATCGCCGACAATGAGAGTGATGGCTTATATGCGGATAGTAGTAGCTGTAAGCCAACCCTGACAAACTGCATCCTATGCAACAACGACGACGACATCGAAAACATCGCCTGCTCATATATCAGCCATTGTGACATCGGGGACGGCGACTGCGAAGGCAGCGACGGCAACATCCAGGCTGATCCGCTCTTCGTCCCACGCGATCCCGACGATATAGATGTCTATACCGGTTATTATTTGGCTCAAGTGGATACTCAGGCCGAAGACAGCTTGTGTCTTAACGCCGGAGATGATCAATCCACCGCGTACGACCTCGACGGCTACACTACTTGCACTGACGGTCGCTATGACGAGGGCATCGTCGATATGGGATACCACTACCCCGAAGGCTACGGCGGCGATGATGACACCTACATCGAGCTCATTTCGTTCGATGCGAAGGCGAGAGATGGAATTATTCAAATCACCTGGGAAACGGGCACCGAGATCGACTGCGCTGGTTTCGACCTCTTGAAGGCCGAAGCCGACCGCACGACACCGAAGAAGATCAACGACCGCCTTATCCCAGCAAAGGGAAGCCCGGCCGGGGGAGCCAGCTACAGATTCGTCGATGCTGACGTCCGGCCGGGAATTACCTACTCCTACTATCTAATCGACATCGAAACGGCCGGCAGGGAGACCCGGCACGGTCCGGTCGAGGCCGTCGTCATCGACAAGAACATGCTCATTGACGATGGCGGTTCACGAAGGCCGGCTGTCATTGATGATCTTTTTAGATCTCATATTTCATCAATCTTGAGCCATATATACCTATATTTATAGAGAAACCATATCCAGGAAAGAGGAGAGAAAAGATGAGAAAGACCGAGACCTATGAGAAGCCACAGGTACAAACGATCTGCAGCGGAGGGATTATCTCGATCATCGGCCCAAGCGTATCGTGCACCGGCTTTGGAGGGTCGGCGAGCTGCTAGTTCAGGTTTCAAAATAGAAATGTGAACTCTCGCTGACCATGCCTTGGGGCGCTAT
>JAFGIT010000344.1 GCA_016929465.1 Candidatus Coatesiibacteriota bacterium
ATCAGCTTGCCGGAGCCCTGGTTCATAGGGGCGGTATTCGGTCTCTTCGTGCTCGGGGCCGCATCTACCAAGGACTTCGCTGATATGGAGGGAGATCGGGCTGGCGGCTGCTTCACCCTGCCGATGGCAATAGGTATCAGACCTGCAGCAATCGTCGTCGCCGTGTCACTCTCGGTACCGTTCGCGATGCTCTTGTTTGGACTCTGGCGAGGATTGCTTTCCGGCAACCAATGGTTCCTTGGAGGGCTTTCAAGCGTGCTCATTATCTGGGGGCTGTATGCGGGAAGGCTGCTCGTGCGAGATCCGGACGGACTCGCCACGGAGAAGAACCATCCCTCTTGGAAGCACATGTATCTGATCCTGCTCTTTGCACAGATTGGAATGGCGGCGGCATATCTTCTGTAGCGAATTCTGGGAGGGCAAAGGTTAGATGGGTGTTGGAAGGTGCGCCGTGCTTGTTGCGGCCTACAACGCGGCTGAAACTCTGGGCCCCCTCCTAGAGGATGTTCGACGGCACTTCACTGGCGACCTGATTCTGGTCGATGACGGTTCGA
Organism: Candidatus Coatesiibacteriota bacterium; assembly: GCA_016929465.1. GTDB lineage: Bacteria > B130-G9 > B130-G9 > B130-G9 > B130-G9 > JAFGIT01. Next base: position 555 of record JAFGIT010000344.1, read on the forward strand.
CGGATGCGACCGGCGATATTGGCGGGAATCTTGCCAACGTCGTGTTAAGTCACGACACCAACCGCGGAAAGGGCGCGGCCCTGATCACTGGATTCACTCACTTAATCGGAGAAGGCTATCAGGCCGTCGTGACGCTGGACGCGGATGGTCAACACCTGCCCGAGTTCATCCCACGGTTCATCGAAATGTTCGAAAGGACCGGCTGTGACCTCGTGCTGGGCCGACGGGAATTCTCTATTCGCACGACGCCCTTCCTCCGCTATTTTGGCAATGTGCTCTCGAGCTTCTGGATATCCATTATCTCCGGCGTCAAGGTAAAGGACAGCCAGTGCGGATTCAGGCTCTATCGATTGGAGGCTATCCAGACGCAAAAACTTGCGACTTCCGGATTTGACACCGAGACTGAGTTGCTGTTTCAGATTCGGCAGGATGGCGGGAGGATAGAGCAGGTTGATATCCCGCTAATATACAAGGCTGGCGGCAAGAGCAATTTCAAGCGGATATGGGACACGCTCGCGGTAACACGTGTCATCGTAAGGCATCTTCTCAATTGGAGACGCTGCAGGTCTGGGCGCGGAAATCGCGCTGGCAGGTCATTAAACTGAATCTCGACGCAATGGATTGCTATGGCAATTAAGACGCGACTGGCTTTATTATTGCGTGCCGTCGCCTATTCGATAGGCATTATCGAGCTGATCTCGCTTATGAGAGGCGTCGAGTTCGTCTGGCTTCCTGGCCCCAGCGAGCAGATCCTGACCCGGGCCTTATTCCCGCTGAGTTTTTTGCTGATAACTACTCTCTACGTGGTCGCGACGCGCCTGCGGATATTCGGCCGAGGTGGATTCTCGATGTGGTTCGATACGCTGAGCTACGGGATTCTCGTTCTTCTCTCTCCCGGCATCGCGAACATCAAGGCGTGGGAGACCTTCTCCGCTGAAACCAGCATCGCGTTTGTTGCTCTGATTGCTGCGAAGTTGGCAGTGCTCTTCGCTGGAATCTATCGGGGCCTGAACCGGGATTCCGCTAGCGATCATCCGAGGGATACCACCCGCGCGCCGAGGGACCGGAGGTTTGGCCGGAGCTTGCTCGCGTGCATCTTCCTGAGCAGCTGGGCATTCCTTTTTCTATTGGGAATTCACGCGGCGACCAGGATGTGCGCTCAACCAGATGAGCCTTTCTACCTTCTCATAGCACAGAGCATCATAAAGGATGGGGACCTGGACCTTAATAACAACCTCGAGGCGCGCGACTACGCGCCCTATTACCATTCGCCACTTCTCCCGCAGCGAGATGTGAATAGAACCGGGCGCTATATCTCGAGGCACGGAGTGCTCTTCTCCCTGCTGCTCGCGCCGTTCTACCTGGTCTTGGGGCGGGTCGGAGCCATGACTCTCTCCTGCCTTGCCTATGCCCTATTCTGCACGCTGGTCTTCTGGCTCTCCCGCCGAGAGACCAGATCGTCAAAGACGGCCTTCTGGACATGGTTGGTTGCTGTTGTAGCGGTGCCCGGCTCTGTCTATTCGACACAGATCTATCCGGAGTCATTGGCCTGCCTTCTGTTAATGGTCCTGTTGGTGGTGATGCTCGAGAAGAGGTCTATTGGGCTGACGATTGCCGGAGTGGTGGCAGCGGCCGCCCTGCCTTGGCTCAAGGCCAGGTATGCCCTTATTATGGTCCCAGTAGTGGTTCTTCTTTTGCCAAAGCTGATCAGGCCGGGGGACTCCGCCAATGTGAAAGCGGAAAGGGCTCTTCAGGGCTCCTGGTATTACCTTCTGACGGCCAAGATGAGATCACTCAAGGAGCCGGTCGGTCGCATTTCGGCCCGCCTGAGAATCTCGCGAGCAGAGATTGCGGTCGGTACTGCCGTCCTGGCATCGTGCATTCTTGCGCTTCTTTTCTACCGTGGCGTTACGTTCCGGCTGTTCGGAGGCATGAATATCGACGATGTGCTGCGCCTCGAGTGGTCCCGGTGCTGGTATAAGCTATTCGCCCTATTCCTCGATTGGCAGTACGGCCTGCTAATTTACTCGCCGATATTCTTGCTCTCCATTCTCGGTCTGTTGAGCCTCATCAAAGGAAGACATCCTCTATCTTGCGTTATCGCGTGTGGCTGTATCCCGTATTTGATCGCTCTCTCTTCGCTCGGGTGGTGGTTTGGCGGAGGCTGCCCTCCTTGCCGGTACCTGGTTTGCCTCCTGCCTTTCTTGCTTCTCAGCCTTTCCTTCTCGTTGGCTTCTCTCAAAGGTCCGATCGCTCGTTCTTTTTTCATTGTCTCCATCATCTACTCATCTGTGATTTCGCTTTCAATGGCGGCCTTCCCGAGCGATAGATACATGATCCCGGGGGAGTCGAATAAGGTACTCGACAGGCCCTTTCCGGACAATATCGATTTGACACTGGTGCCATCCTTTATAAGGGAGAATAGCTCGAGCTGCATCCTCGTAGCGGCTCTCGTGACCCTGATACTACTCTCCTATGGATTCACTCCGGGCAGATCTCGGGATAAGGACATTCATGGACGTTGAGCGCGCCCCCTTTTAGTTGTTGACTCGCAGCGCAGTCATATCTATTCTGAGCAGAAAATTTGGAGAGGAGTCGCGCCTTGATTAGGTGTTGTCTCCCCCTCACTGGAACCTTATGGAACTGGCGATAGGAGACTTTTAGAATGGTCAACATCAATGATTTGCTCGAATTGGCGGTTGCCAGAGGGGCGTCGGACCTTCACATCAAAATAGGCGCACAGCCCGTCATCAGGGTTGATGGTCATCTAACGACGATGATCGACCAGAAGAGACTGACTCCCGAGGACACGCTTCATCTTGCGTTCAGCATGATGACACCTGGCCAGAGGGAAAGTTTCCGCAAGCACAAGCAAATAGACCTTGCGCACGCCATTCCGGGGCTCGGTCGTTTCCGTGTCAGCGCCTTCCAGCAGAGAAGCACAGTAAGTATCGTTTTGAGAGTAGTCCCCACTAAGATTCGCGGCTTCTCTGAGCTTTATTTGCCCCCCGTAATGGAGAAGCTCTCCATGGAAAACAGGGGTATGATCATCCTGACCGGAACGACAGGTAGTGGTAAGTCAACGACACTTGCGGCGATGATTGACTACATGAATGTCCATCGGGTCGAGCACATCGTTACGATTGAGGACCCTATCGAGTTCCTTCACAGGGACAAACGCTGCATCATCAATCAGCGTGAGGTAGGTTCAGACACCGAGACGTTCGCTGGCGCGTTGAAGGTCACACTTCGACAGGACCCCGACATAATACTCGTCGGTGAGATGCGTGACTTCGAGACGGTCGAGCTTGCATTGGCTGCGGCGGAGACAGGCCACCTTGTTCTGACGACGCTTCATACACTCGACGCGGTGGAGTCGATCAACCGTGTCGTCGCCTTCTTCCCTCCGCATCAGCAGCAGCAGATCAGGTTGGAGCTCGCAGCAATCATCAAGGGCATCGTCTCGCAGCGCCTTATTCCAAGAGCGGATGGCAAAGGACGTATTCCCGCCGTCGAGGTGCTCGTCACGACCGGTCTCGTCCGTGACAAGATCATCGACAAGGAAAAGACGATGGAAATCAAGGAAGCCATCGCGGACGGTGTCGTTCAATACGGTATGCAGACATTCGACCAGTGCTTGATCGGGCTATATAACAGGAAGTTGATCACCCTTGATTCCGCAATGCGCTATTGCTCGAATCCGGATGACTTCATGCTCAAGGTCAAGGGAATTAGCTCCACGAGCGACATGTCAAAGGTCGAGGAATCGGAGGAAGTGGGCTCTAGCTTCAACGAAAAGGATGACGCCTTCGACTTCTCGAATGCCTTCTCGGATGAGTAGGGAGCGAATTTTCGCCGAGCAAGCGCTTTGATGGTTGCCCTGACGGTAGCCTGACCTGATGGCAAGCGCTGAGGAGCAGAAGGGACGTCGAGAAGCGTGGCAGAAGGCCCTCAAGTTTCTTTCTGCAAGAGCGCACTCTGCGGCTGAGCTCAGGCGCAAATTGAGAGCGCATGGCTTCCTCGAGGGGGACATAGACTCCGTCATTGAAGAGCTCAAGGCCAGAAATTATCTGAACGACCTGGACCTATCGGTGTTCTTCATTCAGGGACTCATTGAGCGGAAACCCTATGGACGCCGTTGGTTCCTTCACAAGCTGCTGCAAAGAGGCATAGAAAAAGAGATAATAGAGGAGGCCCTCGACAAGGCGTTCGCTGATGTCAGCGAATTAGAATTGGCCTCAAGGGCGATACAATCGAAGCTGAGTAGCCTCGAGAGAGAAGATATGCGCTCGAAGAGGGTGAAGCTCGCGAGGTTTTTGAGTAATAGAGGCTTTCCAGAGGCTATGGTCCTCGAGATCACAGACCTGAACCTATCGGACAACTCGGATAGAGACGATGAAAACAGCACATGAATTAAGAGACCTTTTCCTTAGATATTTTTCCGAGCGAGAGCACAGATTGGTGCGATCAGCTCCGCTCATACCAGCAACCGACCCCACACTGCTCTTCACGATTGCAGGGATGGTCCCGTTCAAGGACGTGTTCCTCGGTAAGGACAAACGGGCCTACACCAGGGCAACATCATGCCAGAAGTGTCTCAGGGTGTCGGGTAAGCACAACGACCTGGAACAGGTCGGCTACACCCTCAGACACAGCACCTTCTTCGAGATGCTGGGCAACTTCTCATTTGGGGATTACTTCAAGGAAAAGGCTATTGAGTTCGGCTGGGAGTTTATGGTCGAGTTCGCTGGAGTTCCGGTTGATAGGATGTGGGTCTCGGTTTATGAGGAAGACGACGAGGCAAGACGGCTCTGGGAAAAGATTGGGATGAATCCGGACCGGATAGTGGGTCTCGGCAAAGACGACAATTTCTGGGCGATGGGCGATGTCGGCCCATGCGGTCCATGTAGCGAGATGTTCTTCGATTTTGGAGAGGAAGCGGGTTGCGGAAAGCCTGATTGCGCACCTGGCTGCGATTGTGACCGCTTCACCGAGATCTGGAATCACGTCTTCATGCAATATAACCGTGACGCAAATGGCACTCTAAATCCGCTTCCTGCACCGTCAGTTGACACTGGAATGGGACTCGAGCGACTAGCCTGCGTCTGCCAGGGCAAGAGCTCGATCTTCGAATGCGATCTCTTCACTTCGATTCAGCGGGGCTTGAGCGAGCTCAGCGGAGTGCCAATCACAGGCAAGGGACAGGAAGGCATCGCCTTCCGCGCAATATCGGACCACATCAGGTCGCACTGCTTCCTGCTCGCAGACGGCATAATGCCGTCGAACGAGGGCCGCGGTTACGTCTTGCGGCGGTTGATCCGGAGGGCAAACCGATTCGGTCAGAACCTGAACCTGCACGATCCGTTCCTCTATAAGTTGGCCGGCGAGGTGATCTCGCAGATGGGAGATGCCTATCCTGAGCTCAAGACTCAGCAGGAGATGATAACTCGCGTCATTAAGAGCGAGGAGGAGCGCTTCCACAACACTCTGAACCGAGCGCTGCCGTTGGTCATGGAGCACGTCGAGGAGGTCAAGCAGGCCGGGGGAACCGCCCTAGATGGCGAGAAGGTCTTTTCTTTCTACGACACATTCGGCTTCCCGATTGACCTCGTGAGAGATATAGCCAAGGAGAATGGATTGGTCCTGGACGAAGCTGGCTTCTCGGCCGCTATGACGAAGCAGAAGGAGCGTGCCAGGGCTGCTATGAAGGCCGCCGGCGACGAGCACATTCCGGATGAACTGAAGGGAATATGCACGAGATTTCGAAGAGACATAGAGTGTGGAGAGCTAACGCTCCCGATTGCATTGCTCTATGGCCAGGATAATGGTCGAAGAAGCACCATAGAATCCGCTTCGAAGGGTACCGAGGTGGAGATAGTCCTCGATGAGAGCCCCTTCTACGCCGAATCGGGCGGGCAGGTCTCAGACACGGGATACATGAGGACCGAAAAAGCCGCTGTTCGTGTAAAGAGCGTAGAGAAGTTCGCCCATGGTGCATTCCTACACAGGGGCATCGTCGAGACAGGTACGATTTCAGTGGGGGACTACGTCACGTGCGAGGTCGATTGGATAAGACGCGCCGCGATCGAACGCAGCCACAGCGCAACGCATCTATTGCACAATGCTTTGAGGTCTATCCTCGGGGAGCACGTGAAGCAATCCGGCTCATTGGTCGAGCCAGACAGGCTTCGCTTCGACTTTACCCACTTCGGGCCCCCATCCGAAAGGGAGATCTCGATGATCGAATCACTCGTGAACGAGCGGATACGTGAAGACTCAGAGGTTATAACGAGCGAGATGGCATTCGAAGAGGCCGTCGATCAGGGCGCACTTGCCTTTTTTGGCGAGAAGTATGGCGATCGCGTCCGTATGGTGAACGCAGGCGGCTTCAGCAAGGAGCTCTGTGGAGGAACGCACATCGATCGCACTGGTGAAATCGGTCTTTTCAGAATACTCAGCACCGGCAGCATCTCGGCCGGCGTTCGTCGTATGGAAGCTCTGACAGGTGAGAAAGCCCTAGAATACGACAACCACAAGTTGGGCCTCTTGAAGGACCTCGGCGAGCTACTCAAGTCACCACAGGAAAGCGTCATTGAGCGAGTGACTTTGCTCCTCGAGGAGGCGAAGGCCCTGCGTCATGAGTGCGACCGGCTCAAGGACCTCTCCATCAACAAAAGAGTCCTGGATCTAATTAACGGCGCCGAAGACCTGGGTGAGACCAGACTCATCGCCGCAAACCTGGGTGATGAGCGAGTTGATTTCCTGCGCAAGGTCTCTGACAGGCTGAAGGAAGATGGCTTCAGCGGCGTCTCCGTACTCGCCGCGAGTGACGGCAAGAAAGTGATTCTGATATGTTCTGTAAGTGAAGACTTGACAAATAGGCTCGATGCAGGCCATATCATAAGAGAAGTTTCTGCGAAAGTCGGCGGAAGCGGCGGCGGGCGCAAGGATTTCGCCCAGGCGGGTGGCTCGCGCCCGGAGCAGCTTGATGAGGCGCTTTCGCATGCTAAGGATGTTGTTCAAAACCTTTTGGCAAAGAAATAGGAGCAAGGCTGATGCGACCTAAGCGGGGGATGCGAGGGCTTTCGGCGCAACTGCTTCTGGCGGTATTCCTTTCACTAGTTTTTACTGCGACGTTTTCGATTGGCGAGCTCGCTAGTATTCCCGGCGATGACGGCGTCATACGAATAGTCCCCAAAAGCGAAGTAGTTTCTAAGACTTCGTTGACAAAATTCGACGCATCTCAGAAATCTCGCTACTGGGATTTCGATGGTCGGAGACCCACTTTCTCGCAGCTTAGCGCGATGATCAAGGCAACCGCGATTAGGCATGGATTGGACCCGGCGTTCGTGATGGCGCTTATAAAGGTCGAATCCAACTTCAATCCGTATGCTTTATCGTGCAAGGGTGCGAGAGGTTTGATGCAGCTGATACCTTCCACCGCAAACATGTATGGGCTCAAGAATTACTACGATCCGGTGGCCAACGTGGATGCTGGTGTCAGGCATCTCAAGATGCTATTCCGGAGGTACGACCACGATATCGATCTCATCCTGGCGGCGTATAATGCAGGTTCTGGAGCTGTGGAGCGGCACGGCGGGGTCCCACCGTACGATGAGACTCTAAGATTCATCAAGAAGGTCAAGGCTGCCTATCGATTCTTCGGAGGGGAAGTCAAGCTCGCGGAGCGCATCGGGACATTCTCCGGATCAGGGGGGCTGTATCGATCCGTTAAGGATGACGGGACGATAATCATACGCGAGTTTCCTGGCAAACGGTAGCTCTCTTATATCTCCGGGGTGCCGAGATGCTCAATTTCGGGGAATGCTTCTCTTCCTCTTTCAATAGGCCTGGCCTGGGATTCTCGGTGGTCGTTCTCGCGTTGATACTCGGCTGCAATTCGCTTGCTGGGGATATCGCGTCGCAAACACTCTCCGACGACGAAAAAGCACCCAGAGCGCCTGTCTGCTGCAAGTTGATAGGCCTATATCAAAGGGCTATCTCTCCGATTGGAGCGAATTCGTGCCGCATGAATCCATCCTGCTCGGAATACTCACGTCAGGCTTTTGCGAGATATGGCTTTGCACGCGGCATGCTTCTCACAACGGACAGGCTGATGCGAGACACGTTTTTCTCGGGATCGGATTACCCCTTGACCTTCGTGGGCGGGAAGTGGCTATATCACGACCCATTGTCGGAGAACACGTTCTGGTGGAGCAGATATAAGGGTAGGACAGTTGTCGGACATAAGGAATGATCCAGAGCTTCCCGAGTGCTGGGAGATAAGGCAATGCAAAGCCACAGAATGCCCTCTCTATGGAAAATCGGGAGTAGCATGCTGGCTGGTTGACAACTCGCTTTGCGAGGGCAGAGGCCGCCCATTCGAAGACAGGTTCCTGATGATCTGCTCTCGATGCCCGGCATACCTCGAGGTGAGGAAGAGGGCAGAAGGGCGCCGTATCGCCGACAAGACGATACTGGCTACATTCGATAGGATGGTCAACAACCTCTACTCCTATCACATATCACTCAAGGAGACCAACAGGATACTCGCCCAGAAGATATCCACGCTGCGTTCCGTCCAGGATGTGAGCGAGGCTCTACTGGGACCATTCAATAGAGATGAAGTGCTTTATATGGTGCTGACCGCACTGACGGCTGGCGAGGGCTTTGGCTTCAATAGAGCGTTTCTATTCCTCGCTGATGAAGTCAGGGGGATGCTCTCCGGAGAACTGGCAGTCGGCCCCTCGGACCATGAGGAGGCGACGCGGATCTGGGGCCGTCTATCTGATGAGAAGAGGCCACTGAAGGAGCTTCTACGGTCACACGGCGACAACGGGCGCAAAAACAAGATAAGCAAGAAGGTTCGAGCGATTGAATTCCCTATAGAGGATCGGAGCAATGTGCTCGTTCAGTCCTTGCTGGAGAATCGGACCATAAATGTCCCCGATGTCTCGTCTGACGAGCGTTCATGGAAAGTAGCCGCGGGAATAGAGACGGAGGCTTTCGCCGTATTCCCATTGGTTAAGGACCAGCGGCGCATCGGCGCGATCGTGGTCGATAACTTCGTCACCCGGGCCCCGATCCTCGACGAAGACCTCGAGCCACTGGCTCCTTTCACTTCATTTGCATCGATTGCGATAGACTCCGCATCCCTTCACGACAAGCTGCAACAGCAGGTAGTCGAGCTGGGCAGTGCTCATAAAAGGCTGCGCAGCCAGAGACAGATCATCGCCAGATCGGAGCAGCTCGCTGAGATGGGGCGCCTGACCGCGGACCTCGCACACGAGATAAGGAATCCGATGACGCTTATTGGCGGGTTCGCGAGGGTGCTAAGCCGCAAATTGCCCAAAGGAAGCGACCTTCACAAAAAGGCCGAGATAATCGTGGATGAGATAACGAGGTTAGAGGCACTGCTAACCGATGCATTGAAGATCGCGAAGGATGAGAAGCCGCGTCTGGAGCCCGAAAATGTCAATTTCCTTGTGATGGAAGTCCTGAATCTGATCTCATCAGAGTGCAAGAAGCAATCGATACGTGTAATAAAGAAACTCGACAATGGTCTTCCAACGATAATGGTTGACAGATATAAGCTGAAAGAGGTTCTAATTAACCTGCTGCAGAATGCGATGCAATCAATGCCCGATGGCGGCATAATAACAGTTGCATCCGTTCAGCGGGACGGCAATCTTCTTCTGGAGATCGCTGACACAGGTGTTGGAATAGAGGAAAGCGAACTGGACAAGATCTTCAACCCATTCTATACGTCGAGGCCCGGAGGCACGGGACTCGGGCTCTCTCTGGCGAACCGTATCATCGAGATGATGTCCGGCCGGATATCGGTCGAAAGCAGGATGGGCCAAGGATCGAAATTCACTTTGATGCTTCCTTTGAAAACCGTCGGAACCGGAAATGG
>JAFGIT010000345.1 GCA_016929465.1 Candidatus Coatesiibacteriota bacterium
GGAGCATTCCTACCGGCGACATTTTTTCGAGACGGAGCCGAATGTCATACCGACAGCTGACCTGGCTGGACTCGTGGCATACTCGACGGGCCATTTGACGAGTCGCTCAGGGGACCCATTCCCAATCATATACGACCAGGATGGGGGCGGTGTCCTACTGACCGAGATGCGCTATGACGCTTCGGAGATAATTGCATCGACGATCCGACTCGAACAGGCCTACGAAGACGGTGTCTCCAATCTCCTCGAGAACGTCGTGTTGTATGGGGATTGCGCGCAGCTCATGCCGGCAGGCAGCAAGGTGCTGATCATCAGCGATCGAGGCTCGTCGGAAACCATCGAGAACATCCTGACCGAGAACGGATACAACCTGAGAGTGGTCACCTCGGAGCGTATAGGCAATCTGTCGCTGGTCGAGTATTACAAAATCATCATTCCATCGGACCAGCCGTTCGATCTCTACGACAGACTCACCGATAACAAAGACTGGATCACCGACTGGTTCGATAGCGTCGCCCCGTATTCGGGCAAGGTTTTCGAATTCCACGGGGCCTGTCAGCCGGATGATTCGTGGACATCGCTCTCCATGCTGGGCGGTCTCAAATGCTCCGATTTGAATGGGGCCGAGTTTGGGGAATTCGCCTTCGGAGGCTATCCAAGCCTCAAGGAAGCGATATCCGAACCGACGCTCCTCTGGGAGCGCCGCGACATGGGTGAGGACGGTCGCAGCCCCTTCAGTGAGGAAGACAATGCGCTTATCCGGGTCGGCAAGTGGGTCAACAAAGTGGTCCCGGTTCTCGCAAGAAGCGCGACGGGGCGCGGGATTCAGGCGAACCAGATAGCGGTTCTTCACAACGGCAACTGCGGAGAGAACCAGGACATCCTTTGCGCCGCCGCCCGCGCGTGCCTAATACCGGTTTGCTGCATCGATCTACATGGCGAAGATCACGTGTGGAATGAATTCTATGATGATGGCTGGCATTTCTACGAGACCTGGCGCGGCGGAGTTATGACCACGCTCGGAGGCAAGGGAACAGGTGTTCTGGACCTGGATTATGGCGGCCGATATCCATTCTCAGGGACTCTTAGATGGCGCAATGATGGTCTCGTAGAGGTCAATACCGACTTCTACAGCAATACGTGTGATTTCCAGCTGAAGCTCAGAGATGGGAACGGGGTCCCGATCGACGGCGCCCTGGTCGAGGTCTGGGCAGCCTGTGTTCTTGCAGGATCGTATCCCGATTACATGAGAAGTGTATGGGGCCACACTCGCCCGGACGGGACTCTGACATTGAAATTGGGAAATACCCGAGAGCTTTATGCCAGAATTGAGTCATCTCTCGGGGAATATCCGGACCCCTCAGATGGTGATCTCGAGTTGATCAGCAGCTATTCCCAGACCGGGCAGACCTATTCGTGGGAGAAATCTCTTCCGGGTGAAATGCCGTCCCTGGATGTGGCTCAGATTCAGCCTCCCATCTCCGATGGCTCCAAACTCTCAATCACGTTCGAACTGCCATATCAGACGCTCTACTGCGAAAATCCGATGGACTACAACGTGGCGGCGGAGAAATTGACACCAGGCCAGATAGACTTCTTCATCTGCGACGCGGATAACTTCGCTAAGCTCGAAGGCGGAGAGCGCGCGGAAGTATTCAGCCAGCTGAACGACGTTGAAGAATCCAGTCTCGATTTCAAGATAGCCTCATCGCAGGAGTATTTCATCGTCTTCTCGAACTTGGACAGGTTGAATCTCAACCAGGCTCTCTATTACAGCATAGACGTGATAAGCGGCCAGGGGGCGATCGAGGACAGTATAAGCAATCTCGTGCGAGTGCCTGCCGAGAGCTATCACGCGATAAAGGTCACTAATCAACCCGCCGTCAATAACCGCCCTGTCATTGTTGAAGCAGGTTTCCTGGACACCAACATCTCGTCATCGGAGCAGGGTGCTTTCACTGCGATCGCCTATGTCATCGATCCTGATGGTCTGGGTGAAGTCCAATCGGTACGATTGAACTACAACGGCTCGTTCACCGGAATGTATCTTCTTGATGACGGCACAGGCGGAGACGATGTGGCCGGGGATTCTCTCTTCACCCTGAAGACACTCATCGAACCAGGGATGCCAATAGGGGAGCATATTGTCTCTATGATCGCCGTTGACGCCGCCGGTTTGGAAAGCGTCGAGTGGCCATACGTGGAAGTCAAAGGATCTCTGGATAGATCTCGTAGCGGTCTTGGCGTTCGTCTATCGCAGTTCGAAGAGCGGGAGATTAGGGTCAACATCCGGCAAGCGCTGATGAAATCGAACACCGATCTCGGCGCCCCATTGATCCTTGCCGGTGGCTTCGGTTTCTCCGACATTTCTTCCGGTTCGGGGGGGCTCTTGAGCATATACGCTCATGTGAACTCGACCTCCGCCGAAACTGAGATCGAGAGAGTAGAAGCTTTCCTGGAGGGGGGAATTCCACTTGGGATGCTGCTCAATGATGCGGGTGTTGAAGGCGATAATTCAGCCGGGGACGGCCAGTACACGTTCCAGTCCGCATTGGCCGGTGGGATTCCGGCCGGTCGTTACCTGGTGGAAATCGTCGCATTTGACTCGGCGGGAGGGCAAAGCACGACCTTTCCGTACTTGACGGTTGCAGAATAGCGACTTCGCATGCTCTTAGCCGTCGAAGAGATGTCCAGAATCAATTGGGGGGATAATGCAGCATAGGAAACCACATGGGCTGATGTCGGCATATAGACTCAATATCGTTTTGCTCTCGATGTTCTTGCTGCTGGCATCATTTCTGCTCGAAGGTGTCTCGAGCGCCGAGTCGATTGACGCGAAGATCGTCAGGGGAAAGAGCATCCATGTTCGGCATTCCGTGCGACGCGGTGATAGCTACATTCTTATCTCCAAGCAATGGACAGGCACCTCCTCCAATTGGAGATCTATCCGGCAGTACAATGGAAACAGACGCCTTCTGGCTGGCTCGGTCTGTAAGATCCCATATCATCTGCTTACGTCATCTCACAAGCTCTCCGCGATCACGACACTTTTTCCTTCCGACAAATTCAAGAGCCGCGAGTGGTGGCACAAGGTGAGCTACAGCGGCGAGACAGTCTCTTCGATATCTTCCTGGCTGACCGGCTCCTCCAAGAACGCCTCCAGGATACTCAGGCACAACGGATTGAAGGGCCACATTCGTCTCGGCTCATGGGTGAGGATTCCATCCGATTTGTTGCTCGACGCATTTCTCGAGGATGAGAACGGGGAATCCGAGCCATCTGATCTTTCCTTCAAGAGCGATAGTCAGGGTAGCTATGCCTCCTACAAGCTCAAGAAAGGGGAGGCACTCTACTCGAGCGTTGTTGTTCGCTACACGGGCAAGATCAACCATGAGGACGTCATGGATGCCGTAGAGCAGATCACGCGGCGTAGTGGGATCCGCGACGTCAAGAAAATGCCAGTGGGATTGGAGATAAGGATTCCGACCGATCTGCTTCTTCCGAAGTATTTGCCCGCGGGCAATCCCCGGCGACAGCAGTACGAGACCAAGCTGAAGGAAGTGCTTAAGTACCGCAATGTCTCTCAGGCGAAGGACCTGATCGGCGTTCATGTCATACTTGATGCAGGGCATGGCGGAGCAGATCCCGGGGCAATCGGGAAGATGGGGATACACGAGGATGAGTATGTCTATGACATTGCTTGCAGGATCAGGCGGTTGCTCGTGGCAAAGACGCGGGCGGAGGTGCACATGACGGTCAGAGACAAGAAGAAGGGCTACAAAGTGGTCGACTCGAAGAGAATACCGCCTGATCGACATGAGGTTCTACTCACGACTCCCGAGTATAAGAACTCCGACGCGAGGGTGTCTGCGAATTTGCGCTGCTTCCTTTCCGCATCGATATATGAGAGTATTCCGTGGGAGAGCAGGAAGAATAACAGGGTGGTATTCACCAGCATCCATGCCGATTCGCTCTACCCTGCGCTCACGGGCGCTTCGATCTACATTCCCGACGCGTATCTATCCAGGAAATCACTCGACAGAAATGGGGGCATCTATGACCGCACAAAGGAGGTCCGTGCCTGCCGACCAATTAAGGTATCATATTCGGAGAGGGTGCGTTCAGAGGGCTATTCGCGAGATTTTTCCTTTGAGCTTATATCTTCAATGAAGCGTCATGGTGTGGCAACCCTTACATACCACCCAGTCAGAGACCGCATCACAAGGGGAAGGCGGGAGTTCGTGCCTGCGGTAATACGGTACAATCCCGTGCCAACGAAGCTATTGCTCGAAGTCGGAAATTTGCGGAACACGACAGATTGTCAGCGCCTGATGGACCCAGATTATCGTGAGCGGATCGCGGAGGCGTATGTGGATGCGCTGAAACGGCTCTATGGGAGAACCAGCAATACAATCGCATCGGCTGATTGAGCCGTGAAGCGATGTGAGAGCAGCTGGGATGTATGCGGCTATCAGGATGCCCCGTATGTCTCGGTCGCGGATGGTTCCCGATCAATGAGGTTTCTTATGAGCAATACCAGATATTGACAGTCTCTCTTCAGGATGTTTATATTTCACCATTAATGGCCGCATAGGTATGAAATTAGCACAATGGAAACGCCCCGTGGAGGGAATATAGGATGAAGAGCGAAAAGCTTGTGTCGATGTCGGAGAATTCCGATGGTTTCTTAAAGGATATCCTCAAGGGTGAGGCTGCGTTTCCAACCTTTAGCAATGAGCTGAATATGATACTTAGCGGGGGGCTTTTGCCCGGGAAGCTCTACACGATTGAGGGGCCTCCGGATGGGACAAAGAGCTCTTTTGCGATCCAGTTGATTGATAGGTTGGCTCAAGATGACGGCATTCCTTCTCTCTTTATTTCATCGACTCTGTCGAAGAGAGAGATCTACATCCAGAGCATTGCCAGGCTTTCCAGGGTCCATTCGGGAGAGATAGAGGCTCGGGCATGGCAACTTAAGGAGTGGGCCGAGTTGCATGGTCGCGATGCAGTGACCCGGGTGAAGAGCCGTATCAAGGACGGCGATGAGAGCTACCGCAGTTTTTCGGATAAGATCTTCACCGTCGAAATTCCTGCGGAAGGTGGAATGCATGTCTCGGAGGTTCGTCGGTATCTGAATGATGCGCGAGAGCAGCTCAAAGCCGCCCGCGACCTCGTTGATTTGCCTTCGATGGTTGTGGTAATCGATACATTGCGAGGGCTGCGGTATGCGTCCGAGACTAAATCGGGTGAGCCTTCTCAGGAAGACGTCGTGAACATGCTCAAGGAGCTCAGGATGCTTGCCCACACAACCGGCTGCGCGATTGTCGCATTGGTCGATGGTGCTGCTTTTGGTCGTCTCTATCAGAGACTCGGAATGCTGCCGTCAGCTTTGGGGCATGAGTTGGGTTCAACGGCCTATTATGCAGATACGACAATGCTCATGGAGACGGATGACACCCTTCTCTCGGATGCAATCCAGGAACTTTATGACCGGGGTATGGACAGGGATGCCGCGAAGCTCGAAGAGGCTCGCTCGAGATTCCCACTCGCCAATCCCAAGATATCGCCTTTCTTACCCACTTATGCGAGGCTCATGATGTCCACTCGCGGGACTGGCGCTGTTAGAAATGTCTATTTCATTTTCCTAAAGGCGATTGGCGACTTCCGTGATCTCGCAGCAAAGCGCGACGTCATGAAGGTTTACGAGTAGCCTGATTTCCAACGTTTTCGGCATGTGAGGTTCTTTCATGATCATAGTTGTTACGGGTGGAGCAGGTTTCGTCGGCAGCCATATTGCCGAGCACTATGCCGCCCAAGGCCATACCGTCAGAGTTGTCGATAATCTCTCTCGAGCCACTTTGCTCGGGAGACAGGACGTTACTTTCGACTTCAATTGGAAATATCTCTCCGAAAAGGAGAACATCGAGCTGATCAGGGGTGACGTCAGGGAACTCGACGCCTTAATCCCTCTAATAGACGACGCTGATGCAGTTTTTCACACCGCCGCGCAGACCGCCGTGACGACTTCACTGGAGAATCCGGTACCCGATTTCATGACGAATGCGCTCGGAACATTCAATGTGCTGGAGGCAGTACGGCGCTCGTCGAGGAAGCCAGCAGTGATTTACTGCTCGACGAACAAGGTCTATGGCGACAACGTCAATGCCATCGGAACCGTCGAGAAGGAAGATCGTTATGAATTCCCGGGTGAATATCGCCTCGGGATACCCGAGACATTTTCGACCGACCTCTGTGAGCACACTCCTTACGGCTGCTCGAAACTTACCGGGGATATATACATGCAGGATTACGCCGAGACATTTGGCATCAGAGCCGGCGTCTTCCGTATGTCATGTATATATGGGACACGCCAATTTGGCCTCGAAGACCAGGGCTGGCTGGCCTGGTTCGGAATCGCGACTCTTCTCGGCAAACCTATCAGGATCGATGGCGACGGCAAACAGGTGAGGGATGTGCTATTCGTCACTGACCTCGTTGATGCATTCGACAGATTCCTGAAGAGCGACCTCAAGCACGTCGTCGTCAACGTCGGCGGCGGGCCGAATAACGCGGTCCCGATCATGCGAGTGATCAAGCTATTGAGTGAGATGACAGATAGGCGCAGCCCTATTTCCTATGCAGATTGGCGCCCGAGCGACCAGAAAGTTTTCATTTCGGACATCCGCAAAGCTAAGAAGGTACTCGGCTGGGAGCCAAAGGTCTCGGTTGAGGAAGGCCTCGAGAAGATGGTTGAATGGATTCGTGCCCATAAGGGAGTCTTTGCGTTTTAGCATCCTCCGATCCTACTAAGGGGTGAATGTGCCTCATTCGTGTGATAGATGCGGAGTTGCTCTCGGGAGCGAGAACAGCTCGTATCATGTTGAGATTAGGATCTTCGCAGGTGTCGAACACGAGCACTCCCTTGGTTCCCTGGAGGAGAACGAGGCCGAGATAGATGAGCTCATAGACTCGTTGGATGGGCTCGGATCGGATGTAATCGAGCACGACGTCTATCAGGATATCTCCTTGGTTCTCTGCAGACGCTGCAAGGAGATTTTTGCCGCCAATCCATTGAATTTACCCTTTGGTGCGAGCGATGGGGACATACCCGATGCGATTTGATCCGATTCCCAACATTCCCATTCGCAAAGGAGAATCCGCATGAAGCCGGGCACGGGAAGACGCAGCACACCTTCTATTCGGATTCTCACTATGGGATATTCAATCCGAGATTCCTCGGAACTCGAGCAGGCTGTTGTAGCAGAAATCGCGGATGCTCTGAAATCGCCCGGATCCTGGATGCTCTTCTACTTGGAAGAAGGATTCAGGTTGGGTGCATCCTCAGGGGTGCCGGTTGGCTTGCTCAAGGAGTGGGTCTCGATCGATGAGTTCGGCGCGAAAGAGGCCAGGCAGATGCTGCGCAGTAAAGCCGGGCATTTCTGCAATTCGGTGGGGCTTTTCATCGGGGGAGAATGGGCGAAGGCAAAGAAGATATCTCGCCTTCTGCTTCTTCCAATTGTCTCTGAAGGCGACGTCCTCGGCGCGATAGCAGTCGCTCTGGTCAGGGGGAGGAGAGCCCCAGGCCTCAGCCTGAGAGCGACACTCCAGACGAATGCGGCCGCAGCTTTGAGCAACGTCAGAGACAGAGAGACAATCGAGTCCCGCGCTATCGCCAATCAAAGGTCCGCAAATCGGGCGAATGAACTTGTCCAATTCGCCAGGGCAATCGACTCCAACAACGTGGAACTGATATGGGATAAGGCAATCGAGTATTTGCCCAGGATGTTCGCGGCGGGGCTGGTCTCCATATTTCTCTATGATAGGTCAGAGAACAAGCTCGTGCTGAAGCGCGGTCATAACCAGGACTTCGAGGGGGCGATAGAGGTGGATCTTGGCGATGAGGAAAGCGGCGGGCTAATGGCGACCGCTATCAGGTCGGGATCGCCATGGCTCCAGCACGATGTGCGTGGCCACAAACGGAGCCGAAATCGTGCCAAATATCGCTCAGATTCCTGTCTCATCATCCCACTTCGAGAGAGCAGCAGCGAGCATAAACTGATCGGTGTCGTGAACTTCGCGAATCCAGATGAGCCTTCGGGCTTTCACGCGGTCGATCTCGACTCCGCGACGATCGTCGGCGAGTTGCTCGGGACTAAGGTCCTGAACGCCATGATGTGGGCGGAACTTCAGAAACTCGCCGTAACGGACAGCCTCACCGGCCTTGTTATTCATGGATACTTCAAGGAGGCACTGGAGACGGAAGTAACTAGGGCCGAACGTTTTGGCAAGCATCTATCACTTCTAATGATGGATGTTGACCTCTTCAAGCAGATCAACGACTTATACGGGCATCCGGCAGGTGATACAGCCCTCGTTGAGATAGCGAACATACTGACTGACAA
>JAFGIT010000346.1 GCA_016929465.1 Candidatus Coatesiibacteriota bacterium
AACGACGTACTGCTTCGACGGCCCGTCACCATTGACGTCCGAATAATAGACAGAGTAGGTGAAAGTATCGCCTTCTCTTCCCATCACTGGTGAGACCTCTGGGAAGGTCAGAGCCGGATTGACGTTATCGCAATAGACGCCGTGAACGGTATTGTAGCCAGTCACGAAGTATAGGTCGTGGTTCTGTCCCAAGATAAGCGAGGATGAGACGGACGGGCCGACATTCCTCGACCAGTTAGCTGCACCGAAGGCGGTAGATGAATATACCATGCCGTTTCCGGAGCCATAGAAGACGCGTCCACGTCCATCGACCACTGGGCCCTTCGCAAGGCCATTGACATCTCGTGACCACGCAACGACCGCCTCGGTCGCCGTGCAATCCAGAGCATAGAATACTTCATCCGTAGAGCCGAAATAATATCGGCCGGGGTCGCCCAGAGCGCCCTGGCCCTCGATCGCACCTTCGGTCTCGAAAGTCCACCTGAGTGCGCCAGCGGGATTCAGGCAATATAGAATGCCGTCATCGGCTCCGAAGTAGATATTGCCGTCAAGATCGACGGTCGGCGTGGAGCGAATCGGGTAACCTACATCGTATGTCCAGTCGATGATCCCATCGTAAACACCGATGGCATAGAGTATGCCTTCCGTCGAACCTATATATATAACATCTGTCTGCGAGATCACGGGCGACGAACCAAGGAACGAGCAGTTTACGCTCCTCGACCAATTCAAGCCGCCGTTCGGTCTCAGCGAATATACTGTGCCGTCATAGGTGGCGAAGATGATGTCTCCGTCCCAGTGCAGCACTGGGGAAGAGAGGATGCTGCCGCATGGGCCATACAGCCAGTCAGCGGTGCCATCTTCTGAGTCAATAGCATACAGGTAGCCATCGTGCGTTCCGTAATAAACAACGTCACTATTCACAGAAATTGCAGGTGAGCACATGACAGGATCGGACTCCGCAGGATCGAACACCCACCGCTCCTCGAGATCCGGATTGAGCGATACGAGTCGTCCATAGGATGCGCCTAAATAGAGGTTGCCGACGGCATCTATCGCCGGTGTGGATGCGATTGTGGGGCCTGTCGCATAAGTCAGATCATTGCAGTAAGCCTGGGGTCCGAGTGCTACGACAGAAGAACCATGCCAGTAATAATGCCCGAGCATCGGCCACTGAGTGCCCTTAACAGAGAGCGTGTAATGGCTCTGGTCATATAATGACGTGCCATCATCGAGCACTCGAATGAAATAGTATCCGCCTGTGTCGGGCACGAAGGAGAATGGGGTGCTCGCATCGTCACCGGCAACGAATGTCGAGCAGTCATCCCTATAGATCTCAACTCTACCGTAGGCGTAGTAATAGAGATCTACATCGATCATATATTCAATGAGAGCCTCGCCCCTGAAGTAGAACCAATCCTCGTCCGTTCCAATAGGGATAAGGTTGTGCCAGCCCGTCGGTACACCGTCCGTCTGAACGAGTTGTGCATTGATGCAGTGGTTGTCTGGCTCGTAGCCGTCATAGACATCTGGGCCGTCGAAGGCACCCGAGGACGGGTATC
This sequence comes from Candidatus Coatesiibacteriota bacterium, assembly GCA_016929465.1. GTDB lineage: Bacteria > B130-G9 > B130-G9 > B130-G9 > B130-G9 > JAFGIT01. The sequence goes on from JAFGIT010000346.1 coordinate 1,563, forward strand.
GGACCTCGCAGCCATCGACGTCGATGAAGTAGAAGAAATAAGAGAAATGGCCCTCGCCGGGGGAGACTACTGCCGCATAGTAGCCGTTGTCGGCGGTTCCCGAAGCCAAGGTCATCGCGTAAGGAGTGCCACCCACGACTACAGTCGCGGATGATGGCGCGAAGCCATCGAAATCGAGGAAGTGCACCATGAAGGTGAAATTGTCCTGCGGCCCACCAACGGGCGGGTCAACAGACTCATCGGACAGAATGGGGACGCCCTGCCTCAGGATGGAGACGCCGCCCTTTGTCGCCGCCCAAATGCCAACGCATGGCTGATAGCATACATCATAGACATTGCCGTCTATCAGGCCGCTGTTGTTCGGTAGAAATCGCTCGCCGGTCAAGGAGGACTTGTCGAACTTCGTGAGGCCCCGGCTCGTTGCGATCCAATAGTTGTTGCCGGAGCCCTTAGCCATTGCATTGATGGCATTGCTGCCGAGACCGGAGTTAGGAGTGCTCGTCCTGATCGAGGTCCATGTACTCGGAAGGTCAAAAATGCTAATGCCGTTTGTTGTTCCTATCCAGATCGATCCGTCCGGATCCACGAGAAGGCTTCGCACGTTCTCCGATAGGATGCCGCTATTGCTCGCGTCATAAGTTACCCAAGTGTCATTCACTAGGTCATACATGGCGACGCCCCAGTTGGTGCCGACCCAGAGATAGTACTCGCCGTCTCTAACTTCGCCGGCGAGGCTCGTGACGTAGTTCGACGGGAGGCCGCTGTTCGATGTCGTGAAGGTGTCCCAGTGTTCGGTCGAACCGGTTGTGTAACAGGCCAGCCCGTTATCGGTGGCAAACCATGTCCTGTACACTCCGCCCAAAGTTGATCTCGGATCGAGGGCGACCGCCATCACGCGGTCTGAAGGCAGCGCCCCGCCGGTAGTCGTCGTGTCATACGTCGTCCAGGCGGATGCTTTGTCGAATAGGCTAACGCCAAGATTCGTTGCGAACCACACAGCGCCGTTTCCAATCCTGTGGTCCAGCGCTATATCATTAATATAATTGGATGCGATTGCGTCAGTCGGTGCGTATTGATAAGTATCCCAGGTACCGGGCTGCTCGAGATTGGCGTCCCAGTCGGCAAGCAGGTTGGCACCCGCTCCGTATGTGCCAATCCATACTTCGGCTTCCATGCATGCGATTGCGCGGACATCATTGAGTGCGAGATGTTGCTCTCTGAATGTCGTCCAGACGGCACCGTAGTCGCAGATGCCGCGGGCGGTCGCAAGCATGAAGAAGTTGCCAGTATAGTGGACATCCCTGATGTCATCCGACGGGATTCCGCCACTAGTATTGGCTTTCGTGAAGCAAGACCAGTCTTCGAGGGTGAGATCGTAATCGATCAATCCATACTCGGTCCACATGAAGAGGTCATCACCTTCGAGCAGGATGCCCCTGAGGTCGTTCCATACGAAGCTGGGATCGGTCCATGTTCCGTATGTGTCCCAGTTGTCGTCGATATCGACCCGCGCCGCGCCATTATCGGTAGAGAACCAGATCCAGCAGCATGGGACCTCGGCAACGCCCGTCACGTAATTGGAGGGGAGGCCATCGGTGGTCGTATAGGTCATGTACGCCCATGGATTAAAGTTCATGTTGATCTGAGTGACACCGTGATCGGTTCCGATCCATGCTCTCTCGTGGGTGTCGAAGTAGATGCAGTTCACCCAATTCGATGCGAGTCCGTCCGATGTGTCATAGATCGTCCAGTCATCTGCGAGGACATCATAAACGGCCACACCGCCGCCGCGCGTTCCAATCCAGACCTCGTCCGTTCCCGGCCGAGGCTCTATCGTCGTTATCAAATTGGAGGGTAGAGGTGAATTCGCGACTGTATAGGTGGCAAAGGTAAATTCCCATGCGTTACCAGATGAGACATTCGCTACATTAATACCCGCCTCACAGCCGAACCACACTGTATCCGATGGGCCCACTGCAACCGAAGTAAACGAGTTAGTAAGTAGCTCGTCCCGTATCCATACGCGGACGGTCGCCGTGGTATCATCTTCGTCAGTATATAGGTCAGGCTGGGATTTGATGAATTTGTCGATCTCCTGAGAATTGAGGTCCCAGAGAAGAGTCCCCCCGCCGTTTGTCACGGCCCAAAGGGAATCGCCCTCGCCAGAGATAGCGTTGATGTCGTCGCTATTGACACGAACGAACCATTCCTGGCCCAGAGCCGCTGAACCCACAAGGCAAAACAGCAGCATGAGCAGCACCACTAGCCTATCTCGCATTACAAACCCTCCAACACAGACTTGTTTAATAAGCAATCGCTAACAAATTATTATCTCACTCAATGATTATACTCAGGGTCGAAATCTCAGATAGAACATCGTATTGCGTGCCCGGGGCGACCACCGCGCCGTAGATTGTATATTCGCCACGCCCAATGTCCTCATTGATGAATAGATCCAGTATCGATACAGGTCCCAGCTCCGAATCCGCCGGCAATGTCAGCGAAATCGGCATTGGCTCGAAATTCCAATTCGGATAGAAGCAGAGCATCTCCGAATTAGGAACCTTGACCGCGACATATACATCGATGGCCTTCTCAGAGCCTGAATTCGAGAGTCGCCCAGAGACGATCAGGCGCTGGTCCTTCGTGACATTCGAGGCTGTGCTCGTCAGGCCGATCGTTGGCGGGAATTCGTCGACTCCCTCGCCCGATAGCGCGGCGCTGAGCTCAGATGCATAGGGATCATCACTCACTACCAGCACGCTGTCGGTGAAGACGCCTACTGATTCCGGAGCAAATGTTATTGCCACATCGATATAGTCACCCGGCTCGATCGATGTTGAATTTCTGAAGTCAGCATCGAATACACCTGCAGATGTCCCCACGCTCGAGACCATCACCTGCGAGTCGCCGGTGTTCAGGAGGCGGAGGCTCCAGCTCTTACTGCCGTTGACCGCGACCATTCCGAAGTCGTGCTCGTCCTCGTAGAGAGTCAGTGACGGCCCGCCAGGATTGTACTCGGTCATCGAATCGGGCTCGTGCGGGATTGCCTCCCTCTTCCCTGTTCGGTCTGTCGCTATCGTGTAGAACGAGTATATGCCTGCTCCGTCATCGGGCGTGAAGCTAAATGTGGCTTGCTCGATGCCCCAGAGCGTATTGAATCTCTGATACTTCTCGCCTTGGTAGGCATACCACAGCTCGACGGACATAACGCCGGATGCGTCGTCCTCAGCTGTGAAATCGACGAGGATCGGTGCCAGGCGGGTCGCCGAGGGCGCGATAGCCTCGGACTCCGGCGCACTGAGGTCTATCACAGCGGCGCAATCAGCAAACAGCGGCGGAAGCTCCATATTGCCGGCCTTGTCGATTGCGAGAGTATAGAACTCGTAGTTGCCGCCTCCTTCGATCGGATAGAAGGAGAAGAAGCCGCCAGCTGGCGTCCCGAGGTAGAGATCGTCGCTCTCGATCCAGCCGAGCTGGGTCTCATGCCTGTAGAACAGAAGAATTGTGTCCAGCCCGTAGCCCTCATCAGTGGCAGAGAACTCGACCGTGAATGGGATGAGATCGGAAGACGGCTCGCACCAGGATAGTGATTTAGGAGGAACTGTCTCGTAATAGACTGGGGCGCCGGATTCACCATCGAGAGGCGTCTTGGCGCCTGAGTTATCCTCACCGACCGCGGCCAGATAGTATTGACCTTCTCCCTGTTGGAATCTGAAGGTGAACTCGCCCTGCCGATATTCCGAATAGTGGCTGGTTTTTAGCCAGCTGCCGTTCCCGAATTTGACCCACAGCGTGACCTCCTTGACGCCAGATGTCTCGTCCCGGAGATCATAGGCGACTGTTATCGAACGTTGATTAGTCGCTTCAACGCATGTGGTCTGCCCAACGGGCGGTGTTATGTCTGAAATGCACGTTGCATCGGCAACAGAGGGTATCTGCTCTATATTGCCGGCAAAATCCTCGGCCTGAGTGTAGAAGTCATATACGCCGTCTTGCGGGGCGACGAAGTTGAATGTTCCGGATTCTGCATAGAAGTGAGTATCGTAATGGAGCAGTACGCCGCCATCGATTCTATAGTATAGGTCAACGCTTTTGATATGGCTCTCCGGGTCCCTGGCGGTGAAGTTGACTTCAAACTCACTGCCCGCGAATTCCACCGTCGAGCATGATGAATTGGGCGGGACAGGATCGTAGGAGATATGGACTTGAAGATAAGGCGGCGGCACGGACTCGCGATTGCCCGCCTTATCAACTGCTATCGTATAGAAGATATGCCAGCCGCTCTTCTCGGCTGTATAGATGAAGAGGCCGCTACTGCCCTCGATAGTTGCCACCGGGAACCGGCCGAAGTCGAGATCGTCCTCCTCGTGCATGTGCCAGAGCTCTACATGATCTACTCCGCTTCCCCCGTCGCTGGCGTTGAATGGAATCCTCAATACGGGGTCATTATACGCGCGGTAGTCGTTCAATTGGATCCTGGAATTAGGCGACTGCCGGTCGAAGATGATTGTGCATTCCGCCTCTTCTGGCAATTCCTCGGTCAGCCCCGCGTTGTTCGTCGCTATCGCACAGAACTCATAGGTCGCAGAGGTGTATGCTCTATACTCGAAGAAGCCGAATGGCTTGCTCTTCTGGAGCCCTGTATCCTCCCACTCCTCATCTCCGGCTGTTCGAGCGAACAGTGAGACAGAATCTATCCCGCTGCCCGGATCATCTGCCGTGAAATTCACTTTGAGTGTCGTCAGCTGAGTATATGGGAGCATCGACTCATCTGCGGAGGCGATAGATGTCGGAGGCGTTCCGTCAACAGCAGGTCCGGAGAAGACGCCGGACGCCGGGAGCTTCACGATATTCCCGGATTCCTTCACGAAGTAGAAGTAGTAGGTATGCTGACCTTCGGGGAGGTCGCCGATCGAGAATGAGTATCGCCCGTTATAGGCTGTTCCCGAGGAGAGGGACATCTCATAGGGGATCCCATCGATATAGACGAATGCCTCAGCGAAGTAACCAACCGAGGCAATACTCACATCGGAGTCGAAATAATAGACTGAATAATCGAACTCGGTGCCAGTTCCCTCGAGCTTCGGGGCAGCTGGCTGTCCGCATTTCGGCGTCAATTCTGGGTCAGAAAGACCTGGGTCATGATTCTCGACATAAAGGCTGACGCCGCCACCTGCGGTCGCGAACCACTTATTGTCGTCAGAATCGATTGTGACTCTTCTGACCATGTCGTGTGCTGGTCCACCTGTCGTTCTGTTATAGGATGTCCAGAAACCGTTACTAAAGACCGACACGCCCCAGTCTGTAGCTATCCACACCTTGCCGGCCGCATCGACCTTGAGGTCATTGACCACGTTGGAGCCAAGGCCAATCGCCGAATAAAGGTCCCAATCGCCCATCTCATATTTGACGATCCCGTATTCCGTGCCAAACCAGAATACGTCATCGAGGCAGCCGACGCTTGCGAACCTGACCTCATATCCAAGCGGGCCGAACTCAGCGCCGAACACCTGCCACTCAGCGTAGTCGTATTTCGCAACGCCGAGTGATGTGCTTGCCCAGATGTTGAACTCCGGATCGATATAAAGGTCTAGAATATTGTTCGAGGGAAGTCCGAGGTGCGCTGAATTCGTGTCGTATGTTCTCCAGGTCAAGCCGTTGAACTTGCAGACACCAGCATCGGTCCCTATCCACTTGATGCCATTTCTGTCGATGACGATTGAGCTTATTGAATTGCTTGCTATATCAGAGTTGCCTATATTGTAGGCCAAAGTAACCTCGCCGGCGTCGATGACGCAAAGGCCATTTGCCGTCCCAACCCAGACGCGGTCCACAGCATCGACGGCCAATGCTCTCACATCATTTGAGCACAGTCCCTGCGGAAGGCTGCCAATGGTGTAGTTAGTCCAGCTAGTACCGTCGAACATCGAAACGCCGCCGCCGGTCGCAAACCACTTGTTATCTGTTTCGTCCACCAGGACCGAGCGAACGTCGTTAGACAAAAGACCGATTATCGTTGATTGCGTTACCCAGAAGTTGCCGTTCGAATCGATGCTCGCAATGCCTTCGGAGGTGCAAATCCACTTCGTCCGAGCGGCATCGATCGCGATGTCTCGAACGTCATTGGATAGAAGGGCGGAGTTCGCCTCTTTGTATATTGTCCAGTCGCCGCCGTCATAAGACAGAAGGCCACCGGAACCACCGAACCAGAGAACACAATTACCGGCCCAGGTCTCGACCTCCATTGTTGAGAAGTCATCCTGAATGAAAGGACCATCGGCACCGATGTGCTGATAGGTAGTCCATTCGTCACCCTTCTGGACTGCTACGCCCATGTCGGTTCCGTACCAAACCTCGTCGTCCTTGAAGTCGACTGCTGTTACATGGTTGCTCGGTAATCCTTCGAGCATTGTGATCGAATTCCAGGAGCCGTCAGAGCCGAGAATGCTCACGCCCATGTCTGTGCCAAACCACTTGGTGTGGTCTTCATCTATGGTTACGGAATTAACTGTATCCGATAGCAGGTCGCTATTCGCGACCGTGTATGTATTCTCGGTGAAGTTGCCGTATATCCCTGATCGCTCGAATACGCCTTGCCCCTGAGTGCATATCCACTTGTGGAATTTCTGGTTATCGGCTTCGCTATCGACGTATTCGACTTCAATCCTGTATGGCACCGCAACAAGCCCCGGATTCCACCAGTTGGTTCCATCATAGATGGTCGTTCCGCCTGCTCCGCCGAACCAGTCGTACCATCTGCCGGCTTCCAGATGGGAGGAGATGTCGGAGATAGCGTCCGAGACAAGGCCATACCAGCCATATATACCCGTATCATTGAGCCTGTTGACGCCCGAATCGTCGGTTCCGAACCAATATGTAGTCCTACCCTCTGGCTCAACACACGTGATAAAATTGCTGCGAAGCCCTGCGCCGAGGTGTGTCTCGAAATTCTCGCCGTCAAAGACCATGACACCCCGAGATGTGGCGATCCAGAGATTGCCGTCGGCATCGAAAACCAGATCGTAACCCCAGTCGGTAACCAGGCCAACGTCGCCATAAGAAGCGACATCATAGACGACTGTCTCGGCACCGTTGATGCGATTCAATCCGTTGTCCGTCGAGAGCCAGACGTGGCCATCGGGTGAGACAGCGATGTCATTGACGTGGTCTGAGCTAAGACGGCCGTTCGCATAGGTGTAGGAATACCAATTCGTGCCATCGAATCGACTAGCACCCTGGTATGTCGCAAACCAGTAGTCACCGTTCAGATCTTTTGCGATGCTGGACACCCTATTCGCTATAAGGCCGTGCTCGATCTTATATTGATGCCAAGTCTCATCGGTGATGTTCAGGACACTAACGCCCAGGTCAGTCCCGACGAACAGCTCATCGGTATCAGCATCGACGAATAACGTCGATACATAAGGAGATGCGAGATCGCTGTTGTATGGAGTATATGATCTCCAGTTGACACCATCATACACGGAAACACCGGTCTCAGTGCCGATGTATTTGTCGAGCGTTCGCGGATCTACCGCAATCGCGTCAATGTAGTTTGTGAGAAGGCCGCTGTTGTCTCTGTTGTAGGTCTCGAACTGCTCACCATTGAACATGGTGATTCCCATATTCGTCCCAAACCAAACGGAGAGATCGTCACAGGCGAGCGCCGTAATGTTCCCGTCCGCAAGTCCATCGGAGGGGATGTAGAATGCTACTGTGCCCGTCGAATCGACCCACGCAGCACCGTTTCCATCTACTGTTCCGACCCACACTCTATTGCCCTGGGCCGCCAAATGGCGAACGTTACATCTCTCAGAGTAGTTCACCCATTCCGCGGACCATGCGGACAAAACGAACAACATAGATAACACAACGACAAGAACAAAAACACGTCCCCGCATCCCATATTCTCCTATCTTGAGCTTCTGAGGCGAAGCGAAAATCCTGTTATATCTGAATGAGGATGATAGTTTCTCGATCTTGCAGACAGCAACCTTTGCAATCTTGCGTAAAAAAGCACACGAATGCTCTCATTAAGCCCGCTACCCTGGCGGCTCCTGCTGGGCATATCCTGCCCAGTGCAGGGATACCCCAAAATATTTCCAACGGGCAAAATACTATCCATCGAAGCGTGCCCTGTCAAGGATTAATCCCAAGCATGGATACATATTCATCCCGAAGCTCGAGATCGATTCAGAATGTCAAAAATGTTACTGACGCAGCTCTGCTTCGAGCCGCTCCGATAAACCGTCAATAATCCGCTGATGTCTTTCAAAAGCCTCCGAACCTGTTAGCGTCCTATCCTTTGCTCTATACGTAATTGAATATGCCAGACTAACCTTATTTGAGGGGATCTGTTTGCCCTCATACCGGTCGAACAAAGCAACCTTCCCTAATAAATCTCCGCCGATTTCTCTTATGATAGCCTCGACCTCGCTGTTGAGAGTCCCCTTGTTGAGCATTACAGCGAGATCCAATATGACGGCCGGAACTACCGAATACGGCCTGAATCTCTTCACAAGCAGCGTCATCGATGCGAATTTGCTTATGTTGAGTTCTGCGAAATAGCAGTTCGTGGGCACGTCAAACGATGCAGCAACATCGGGATGAATCTGGCCCGTGAAGCCGACCTGTTCGGTGCCTGCATAGACATCAAATCCGCCCTCTCTCGCCATGAACGGGTAGTCGTGCGGCTCAATCCGAAGGGCGGGCAATCGCAGCGCGTCGAAAATGCTCTCCACGAATCCCCTGACGTGCTGAAATCCGATTTTCCCTGGATGTCTCGCCCAGTTGGAGGGGATCGGGTCGCCGCAACCAACTATGCAGAGGTGCATCTGCTCCTCCGGTTGTTCCTCTCCCTTATTGGCAAATACATTGCCCAAACCGAACAGCCAATTATCTAGCTCCTTGTGACGCGCGTTATGCGAGAGGCAACTCATTATCCCCGGCAGCAAGAATGTCCTCAACGTATCCTGGTCTCCGCTGAGCGGGTTGATCAAGCGCATTCCCGACTTAAGAGGGCTTTCTTCCGGAATTTGGAAGCGATTCAGGAGTTCATCGCCGATCAGGCTCAGCGTCCAGACTTCGCAAAGGCCGAGGCCCTTCAGGACCTCCTTTATCTTGCGTTGCATTTTTACCTCAGAGCTGAGCCTTCCCGTAAGTAGCGGGGTCTTCGGCAAATCTGGCTTTATCCTGTCAAATCCGTATGCACGCGCGATTTCCTCGATCAGGTCCTCCTCTCGGGTCACGTCAGGCCTGAAGGAAGGTGCTTCGACCCACATCGCTCCTAATTCGGCCTCATCGGTATCACGCCCAATTACAAAGCCAAGAGAGAGGAGTATTTTCTCCATCGCGTGGGAGTCGATGGACGCTCCGAGAACTTGATTGACCCGCTTCGGTCGAAGTCTGAGAGACTGCGGCCGATAAGGCTCGGGATATGATTCAAGATCGCCGGCAAGTATCGAGCCGCCGCAGATGCTGGATATCTGCGAAGCAGTCCGGTCGCAGATGCTCCGCATTTCCAGGAGATCTACGCCCCTCTCGAAGCGATATGAAGAATCCGTCGAGAGCGGCAATTCTCTTGATGTTCTTCTGATAAGCGGCGGATCGAAATTTGCGCATTCGAGAAATACGTTATTGGTTGTCTCGGTGATTGCGCTGTGCAATCCCCCCATCACGCCTGCAATGGCGATCGGCTTCCTGGAATCTGCAATGACCAGAGTACCCGAGGTGAGTTTTCTCTCGATGTCATCCAGGGTGACGATCCTCTCACCATTCTTCGCAAAGCGCACAACCACGGAATGATCGCTCAGCTTGTCGAGGTCAAAGCAATGGGTGGGTTGCCCCGTCTCGAGCATGATGTAGTTGCTCAGGTCCACGACCGCGTTTATCGGTCGGAGCCCGACTGCAAGAAGTCTTCGCTTCAACCAGGCTGGCGACTCGCACACTCTGATCCCCGATATCACGCGCCCGATGTATCTCGGGCAGGCCTCGGTCTGAAGGACCTTTAGCGTCGATGCGGTCTCGACTCCCCTGCCAGCCTCTGCGAGCTCATACTTGGGCTTTTGAAGAGGCTTATTGACCAGCAAAGATATTTCTCGGGCAATCCCGATGACGCTGAGGCAGTCCGGACGATTTGGGGTTACCTCGATGTCTATTATGGTGTCATCGAGTTCGAAGCCCTCCGCCCGGGCAAGCGAGGCAAGCTCCTTGCTGTATGGAGCCTCTAATTCGGAGTAAGTGTCCTCAACTTCAAGGCCCAGAAAAGTCAATCCGCGGCATAGCTCGTTCAGACCTATGCCGAAATCCACAAACTCTCTGAGCCAGGAAAGCGTAACTTTCAACTGCTATCCATCCCCGCAATACACAAGATATCCGCTGATGCCTCATCCGTGCGCAAATTTGCCAGACCTCAATGCTAGGACAGGTGTTGTGCCAATCCCAGCCCATCCGCTATATATTGTAGAGCATACGAGATGATACACTATCCACTATCGAGTTTTCAAGTCGATTCGAAGCGATACTGCGACGCAATCCCCATGCCGCCCCGCGCGATCTCTGGAAGGCGCGGATGCTATGTATCTATCGGAAGAATGGGCTAAGTAGCTTATTCGAAGGGCAAGAAAAAGAGGCGGCCCTGGGGATAAGGGACCTTAGTAGTGCCTGCGCCCGAGCGAACTCTCTAGAATTGCTTCAGGAAGCGTAGGTCATTTTCGAGCAGGAGACGGATATCAGCTATGTCATACTTGAGCATTGTGATGCGCTCGATACCCATTCCAAAAGCGAAGCCGGTGAATGCCTCAGTATCATAATGAACCATCTCGAGGACGTGCGGGTGAACCATTCCGCATCCGAGTATCTCGAGCCACCCGGTTCCCTTGCAAGCGCGACAGCCCTTGCCGGAACATACCCCGCAACTGATGTCCATCTCTGCGCTCGGCTCTGTGAAGGGGAAGTAATGCGGTCTGAACCTGGTCTTCCTGTTCTCTCCGAACATCTGCCTTGCGAACTCCATCAGGACTCCCTTCAGGTGGCCGAAGGTAACGCCTCTATCGACCAAGAGCCCTTCGACCTGAGAGAACATCGGTAGATGAGTGACATCTGCGTCTCGCCTGTATGCCACCCCCGGAGAGATCATCTGGACAGGCGGATCGACCTTCTCCATGACTCTGACCTGAACCGGAGAAGTATGCGTTCGAAGCAGGACGTCCTCCGAGATGTAGAATGTATCGTGAAGGTCTCGGGCGGGATGGTCCCTAGGAGTATTCAAGGCCTCGAAATTGTAGTAATCGAGTTCGACTTCAGGACCCAGCTCGACACGGAATCCCATCTCGACGAAGATATCGACTATCTCATCCATCACCTGGGTGCAGGGGTGCAAGAATCCCTTCGGGAATGGATAGGCCGGCAGAGTATAGTCAAAGACGCGAGACTTGCCGGAGATTACGGTGTCCAGGCGTGCCTTCGCCTCGTCGAAATACGAGGAAATAGCGCGCCTGGCGTCGTTAATGGCCTTTCCCGCTGCTGGGCGATGCTCGTTGTCGAGTGCTCCGATCTCCTTGAGAAGCGTGGCCATGATGCCGCGCTTGCCGAGGTACTTTATTCTGAGTTCCTCGAGCTTATCGGAGGATCCGACCGACGCGAAGCTCTCTCTTGCTTCCTCGGAAATCTTGCCAATATTATCGATCATATCCCCGTCCGTCCAGTATTCTGCTCACGGCCGCCGAGCCGGGCAGTATGTTTTCTGCCTCTAATTCCCCATCAAAAAGATGAATTGGCCCAAAAGGGCTACGGAATGTAGCTCTCCGTCTGAATCAGCTTCCGCTTCTTCTTCTCATCCTTTTCGGCTTGCAGGGCCTGTATCCTCTTCCTTACCTTCTCCTGAAGTTCCGCGTGCCGCGATCCCGCCAGGACCAGGAAGCGGGAGTAGTTGTGGATCGCCTCGTCCGACCTTTTTTCCTCATCGTTTAACAGGCCCAAACCGTAGTAGGCCATCTCAGCCTTGCTATCAATTACGAGGAGCCTGGAATAGGTTCGTTTGGCTAATTCCCGCTTGCCAAGGGACTTGAACGCGATTGCGAGATTGTTGTAGGCACTGAGATTCTCGTCATTGACTGCGATCGCAGCCTGGTATGCTCTTATTGCTTCTTCGACAGCGCCCTGACGATACAGACTGAGTCCCAGATTGCTATAGAGGAGGCTCTTAACGCCCTTGCTCCCGTTTTCGAGGGCTAGCCCTCTCCGTAGATACTTCTCCGCGAGAAGCGGCTTGCCTAAACCGAGTAGGAATCCGCCATATCCCAACAAAGCGAGTTCATTGTCAGGCTCAATAGATAGAGACTCCTCGAATTTGTCACGGGCGAGGTCATTTCGCCCGTTATCGGCCAGTCGTTGTGCCTCCTTCAGGCTCGAAAGACATTCAGCTCTCTTCTCCCTACTGCGCTCGAGAGGGGTCTTAATCCTTCCCACGGCGTGTATTTCTATCTTACCGTCAGGCTTTGGATTGCTCTGCCTGATCTTCAAAACCGGTTCTTCATCCGATGACATCGAGATAGAGAGAGATGGCGGCGCTGATTCAGTCGTCTCCGGCCGGATCGAGTTGCTGTTCGTCTTAGCAGGCTTCGATTCAGTAATTTGCGGCTGAGCTGAAGGGGATTCCTTCTTGGTCTCGACAGCCGGAGGAACTGGATTGCTCGGAGCCACGCTAGGTGTGCTGTCGCGCTGCGCTTCGGGCGGCTTCTCTTTCGGCGGCAATTCCGCATAGAGATTCATTGCTGGACTCGTTGTCCTCGGGCCAAGGTCAGGTTGCGGAATAACTGTCGTAGAAGATGCGGTCTCAGATCCCGGGGAAATCAGCAGTGATATTGCTGCGATCAGGGCAGCGATCCCGAGAAGGAGCGCACCTATAGATAGGAAAGTCTGCCAGAGCTGTCTCTTGCGACCACCCAGTTCCGGCGCCGAGCCCGGCGACACGAAGGCACCACCACGGGGCTTGCGCTCGCTCTCCGCCTTTTTCAAAGCGTCATGAATTATGCTCAAATCTTCTCTCTCGTATCTAGTGAAGCCCCCAGGAACTCAGCCTGGGCGCCTTATCTTTCATCGTCTCACGAGTCAGGAGCAGCATAGTCCGCCAACCGGCTATGCCGTCCGAAATCAACCCACTCAAAAGCTGGAACTCTCGCACTGCACGCTCGCAGTTCGCGTCATATACGTCGCTGTTAGACTCACCGAGAAGACCAAGGTTGAATAGCCTTGCCCGAAATGCTGTTACTTCCTGTCCCCTCTTGCCAGCACGCAATGCAACTCTGAGACCAGCCAAATCTGGCACGATGTATATTGCCCGTCGCGTCCATTGATTGTCAACATCCGTTTCCTGAAGGCTTATCAGCCCAGAGATCGGATCGGCAAGGTGGAACACGTTCCTCTCCAGGCCCAGAACAACACGATAGGCAGGCAAACTCCCGCCGTCCTGCCTCACTTGGATCAGGCAAGGCATATCGAGCACCTTCAAATGGCCGATCCTCGCCTGCCTCGATTCAATTCTGAAGCCGGCGCGTCTGATCAAGGCCCATACATCGACCGAACTCCGCTCAGAACCGTCCCCGGACGGGGACAGGAGCCCATCGACTTCCTCACCCCAAAGCCGAAACAAAGTCAGGACGGCTCCGAATGAGGCCTGGCTCTCGGACTCAACCCTGTATATCCCATTCTGATCGAAGCCGGTTTCGATTTCTGCTGCGCTTGCCCCCGTCTCAATTGGTGGAGGTCCGGTATTGGCGGGAACTTGCTCCGTTCTCTTTGCCGCCTTGTGAGAGGTCTGCGGCGGTCCAGAATATGATCCGCCCCTATCAGGCCATGTCCTTGTGAGGAGCCAGGTCGAAACGAGGATCAGAATTGCGGCCACGGCGAGCGCGATTGAGCGACGCGGATTCAATAGCCTTGCCACCCTCGTATGCCCGATCTCCGCGAGAGCGCTCTTTACGTGCGAGGGACCGGCCTGGGATTCTCCCATTCCGTAGGCACAGAGAAGGGCCTTGTCACATATAAGGTTAATCCGCCGCGGGATCCCACCGGAGTGGCGATAGAGGAGTTTGTGGGCATTCTTGGTGAAAACCGGATGATGACAGCCCGCGATCCTCATCCTGTGCGCAACATACTGACAGGTCTCCTCGAACGTCAGCGGGCGCAGGTCGTATCGCACGGCGATCCGCTCCGCCAGAGGAGCCATATTCGGTCGGGATAGATGGGCTCGCAGTTCCGGCTGTCCGAGCAGTATTATCTGTATGAGCTTGTCCTTAGAAGTCTCCAGGTTGGATAGGAGCCGTATCTGCTCCAGCGCGATATCGGATAGATTCTGAGCCTCGTCGATCAGGACCGCAACGTTGCAGCTTTTCTTATATTGTTCGATCAGGTATTCATTCAGTATCTTGGTCAAACGCTTGGGGCTGTTATCCTCGAATTCGAGCCCGAGGTCCTCATTGATCGACTGCAGCAATTCCAGAGGAGAGAGGATTGGATTGAGGATCAGCGCGGTCTTGGTTTTCTCGGAATCCATGCGGGAAAGAAAGGCCCTGCAAACAGTCGTCTTGCCGGAACCGACCTCTCCGGTGATTACGACGAAGCCCTTCCGATGGCTGATCCCGAATTCGAGATGCTCGACGGCCTCGTGATGCGCCTTGCTCATGAAGAAGAACTTCGGATCGGGCGTCAGGTTGAACGGGAGTTCATCGAGGTTGAAGAAATTGAGATACATCGGCTAAATCACTTCGAATGCTTCTTGGAAGAAGAATGACGCCGATTCAGGACCACGAGAGAGCCCACCTCATGACCACGATTTACGCTGAACTGGCGCACTACAAAGACCTCGGTCCCTCGTCTCTTCCCCTATCGCCGCTCGCAATTGAAAGTGGCGGAAGCGTGTGGGAATCGAACCCACCAGAGACGGTTTTCGCCGCCCCTTGCTGGATTTGAAGTCCAGAAGACCCACCAGGACCTATCCGCCTCCGC
>JAFGIT010000347.1 GCA_016929465.1 Candidatus Coatesiibacteriota bacterium
CATTTTGCTGATAGAATGCAAGTGAGAAGGCCCAAAGTCAACCCCCGCAAGGGACTAGCGGCTACCCGTCCCTGCAGACCATCCCATCGCTAGAATCATCGAGTAAACAATTGAGATGCGTGAAGAGCTAACTGCTCCAGTCTCTGATAGCGTCTCGAGACAAGCGCGCGACCCATTCCTTACTGCGGAAGCCACGGCAATTCAGAGTCGATGCACAAGTGGTCCGGGAAGACGAAAATCCCGATGGCGGGATGAACGGGAATAGACATGTTATATTCCTGAGAAGGTGATGCCTCTGACTCCTTGATAATGTCGTCGTCAAGTAGTTTATTTTTCAATGTGATGGTGGGGATTGTTGTGGGGCAGGCAGGCGCCTGGTGTGAGCTGCTTGCCGGGGCATGATTCTTAGAAGTGAATTTGCCTCCTGGGATTTGTGCCGCGACTGAGGTGCATTTCGGGATGAATGAAGGGTATTGAGTGATGTTGGATATTAGCGGCGTGTCGGTGCCTGATATTTGCGCGAGGGTGGCCTGTCAGTGAACGGGCCCAGAATTCTGTATCTTTGCTCCGATGAGGGGATAGACCTATTTGGAATGAGAGGCTGCAGCACCCATCTGCGGGAGATGTGCTGGGCATTCAAATCGCTCGGGTGCGATCTCAGGCTTCTGCATGCGACCTATAGAGATGCCGGGCTACGGCCCTTCGGGATTGAATATGACATAGTCAAGCCCTTAAGATCGAAGACGATTGGATATGATCTCAGGAAGATCCTAACAAACCGCCGCATCCGGAGGAGGCTTCGAGCTATCATAAAGGAGTTCAAGCCTGATTTCATCTATGAGCGGTATGATCTTTATTCCACCGCCGCGGCGGATGTGGTTTCGAAGGCGGGGATGCCATATCTACTCGAAGTTAATGCACCACTGATCGAGGAGCAGAGAAATGAGCTCCATTTTCGTCGGCTGGCTGGGATATATCAGAAACGCATATTCGGCAAGGCAAGCCTCTTGATTGGAGTTTCAGAAGAAATTTGCGCCATGCTGCAGGAGATTTCACCGGGCGTTGAGCGCCTGGTTGTGGAGAACGGTGTCAATGAGGAAGCATTCAATCCGAGCGTATCCGGTGCGGCCATCAGGAACAGGTTCGCGACGGATGATTCGCTTATTGTCGGTTTCATAGGTAGTCTCAAGGGCTGGCAGGGTATAGGGACGCTCATCCGGGCTGCTTCGCTGATACTCCCTCGACGTCAGGACGTCCGGTTTCTTGTGATCGGTGGAGGAAATAGGCTGACTGAATATAGGAAACTCGTTGAAGAGCTTGGCCTCTCAGGCCGATTCATCCTCACTGGCCCAGTTCCGGATAACGAGATACCCGCCTGCATCGCGGCATTTGATATCTGCGTAGCACCTTACGAGCCAATGCAGAATTTCTACTTCTCGTCAATCAAATTGCGGGAATACATCGCTATGCGAAAGCCTATTGTGGCTTCCGATTTTCCGCCGATCAGGAAAATGCTGCGGCACGGCGAGGATGGTCTCCTTGCTTCACCCGGGGATGAAATCGATCTCGCAGCCAAGCTGAATCAATTGCTCGATGATAGCTCACTCAAAGAGCGTGTTGCGCATTCAGCCTACGACAGATTTGCCGGGCGGATATCCTGGCGAAGCTGCGCCAGCAGGATACTCGATGCAGCCGAACAGCTACGCAAGAAATGACAACCTGATGACGCACTGGCGCTCAAAGGCGGAGACCTGGGCGGAGGCTCTGCTTGAGTTTTTGTTGATGGCTCTGATTCTCATCGCCCCATTCGAGAAGCACACGGCGCAGATTCTCGACACAGCCATATACGGCTCATTGGGTGTTCTGGCCGTGATTCTGGTTGCCAGAGGTCGTTCTGGCAGAATGTCCACCCCGCTGGACATCCCTATCTTCGCTTTGTTCCTGATAGCAGTCCTGAGCGCGATCTTCAGCGTTGATGGTTTGATGTCGCTCGCGTCGATCAAACGAACTATGGTCAAGATCTGGATTGTATATTACCTATTCATCTATGCGGCAACCGGAATCGAGAGGATCAAACGCCTTATATTCACATATCTCATCGGCTCAGTCGCGGTCTCGTCTTATGGGATTCTTGCATTCCTGGACGGCTCCGGCGTCATAGATGGAAGAGCTCATTCCACATTCTACCATCCAACGCGGCTGGCGAACTACATGACGTTCGCAGTCTCAATCAGCTTTTGCCTCGTAGCATATTATCGCGAGTCCCGAGCAATCAAATCGGTCCTCTATGCGATTTTTGGGCTCAGCTCAATATGCCTGGTCCTCACAGCGTCGAGAGGGGCGAATCTGGGCCTATTGCTCGGATTTCTGATTGTGTTCGGGCCTCGGAATAGGCGATTATGGGCTGTCATAGCGGTTATCATCGCTCTGACGATTGCCATCATTCCATTTCAGAGTAGCCATCTGCACTTCCTGAAGGGAGCGGAACTCGTCTCCGCAAAGACCAACATCAGTGCGATCCTTGGGGAGAGGCAGTATCTGTGGTTGAGCGGCCTCGAGATGGCAAAGGACCACCCGATTCTGGGAATAGGGTATGGAAGGACCTTCAATAGTCTGTATCAATCTGACTACGCGAAGCCAGAAGCAGGTCAGGACCACTCCTCGGCGCATAATGTAATTATCGAGGTAGCACTCGAGATGGGCATCTTTGGGCTTGCAGCCTTCATGTGGTTGCATGTCCTTATCTTCAGGGAGGGATTCCAGCTGGTCCGGAGCAGGCCCCCAAAGGTCTCTTTTGCACGCACTCTCGCGACAGGAGTCTTGGTCGCTCTGTTCGCTATAGCATGCAATGGGATGGTTAATTACTTCTACAAGGACAGACTTATACTCGTCTATTGGTTCTTTGTAGCTATCATATTCGCCCTTCGAAGGCTTCAGGTCCGGGAATTCGGGGCCTGATTGATCTAGTCCGGGGCCGCAATCGGTAGAGGAGGCCCGAAGGCTGCGATCTCAATTGGCAGGCCTATCGGGCTCCGGCCTTGCTCTTCTGAACGTCCAGTATCAGATTCACTTGGCTTACAGGTATCCTCAGGCTGCGCGCAATCGTCTCGGTATCGAGCCCTTGCCGGGATAGGTCCAGCACCAGTTTCTTTGTTCTAAGCATCTCGCCATCATTCTCGGCTGGTTCCTCATTTTCAGCGGTCGGCGTGACGAATGGACGGGTACGCTGCGGTGCCTTCTCCTTCGGAAGGCCGCTTGTGTACGTCCTCTTAATCTCCCCCATATCGCTCTTGGCAAGGTCCAAGTGCGCCGGCTTTCGCTCGCACGGCCTTGATTCAGAACGTCTCGCCGGCTCCTGTGAGTTGGCCTGGAGCTCCTTCTTCTCGTCGGGATATGCAGAAACATCATTCGGTTGTGGGGCGTCGGTGACAGGTTCTGGCTCTCTTTGTTTCGGTTGCGGCCGATTGACCTGGGAAGCGGTCCGCCCGGCGGGGGGCTCCAAGCTGTCGCTGCCGTCGAATGCGAGTTCGAATTTATCCGAGCGCCTTACCAGTTCCATGAGCAGCCGATCCGCCCTCTGGACCGTCTTTAAAAGCTCGTCACGCTTCGTGCTGATGTCCTCCTGTATGTTCGAGGCAACTCGCTTATACTCGCTAATGAGATGCTCCATGCTCTTAGTGAGCTCGGCAACGCTCGTCTCGGAATCGAGCAATCTCACCTCGTCCTTACGGATCTTCCGCTTCTCCATGAATACGCGCACGACCAGCGCGAGAATCACAATGTCGAATAGAAAGAGCAACGTATAGGTCAATACCATAGCAGACCAAACCGCATAAGTCGGTGTTCAAAAAGACTGTTGTAAGCAATGAAGCTATTTAGGACCGGGTAAACTTATCAGGGCTAGATAGTTATGTCTATCAAATGCTCCGATTCATCGGCGGGGAACAGGTCGTTTTCCGAAGCTTCATCTCTCGACTCAGAATCGGCGCGCGCACCTTCGCGATCGCGCTTCTTTCGCTCTTCGCGATCGTCGACGCCTTGTTCCTGTTCAGTCTCTTCCATTTTCAAGACTTCGTGAAGTCGCTGATCGTCCTGTTTAGCCAGTTCAGCCGCAAAGAGCTGCTGGCTGTTCTCACCATGGTGCGCCTGCACGTGCGTCACCTTCTCGGCGGCAACTGTCTGTGCAAACGAAGTCTGTAAACTTACTGCTTCAACCATTTCCCCTTTTGCTCCTCTTCTGAAGGACTCTACGGAGCCTTCAGTCGGAAACTTTAATTGAATGCTCGGTCAAGCCAGCCGCCATTGGCAATCGCGGCAATCTTGGGGGGCAGGATTTCACTGGATATGACCTGAGATCACAAGTGAGTTTCGGAGTCCAATTTCCGTCGATAAATGTGATTGAGACAACTCAGCCCTGAAGGGGTGACATTTGAATAGAAGCGTGTGTCGCCTTCGGGACTCGGGCACAAGAGAACATCCCGGCCCTGAAGGGGCTGTATAATGGGACCTCCATCAAGCAAAACGCGTCCCCGATTCTTGGAGACGGTATATTTTCAATTGTCGTTCGCGAGTTGCCATACGACCGAGCGCCGTTGTAATATCAGCCGTGAATAAAAGCATTCTCTTGGAAGGAGCTTCTACATGCAGACAGATGTGATCACAGCTGAGTCGATAGAAGGCATCGCCCTTTCATTTGCTGATTCTGTGCCCGTCTCCAAGATCATTCTGTATGGCTCCCGTGCTACAGATGAAGCCGGGCCAGACAGCGACATCGACCTTCTCGTCATCGAGAAGGACGTCCCAGAAACCAGGCGCGAACGGAACCGCCTTAGATCCCTGTTACCTCCGGATCTGCCTGTCTGGGTGGACATTTGGGTGATGAGTGAAGAGCGATTCGAGGAAGAAAAAGACGTGATCGGCAGTCTGGCGTATCCGGCGAATAAATTCGGTCGAGTCGTCTATGAGAAGCCGTGAGAGAGCAATCTGGGACCTGGTCCAACTATGGCTTTCAAAAGCCGATGGTGAAAAAGGCTCCCCCTCCAGCTGAGAAGGGATGTCCTCCATCAAACAAGAATCGCCCCGGCTCTTGCGGGCACGGGCCATGAGGACGACCAGTGCGACCCGGCCTGGTGCCTTGTGTTCTTCCTCAATGTCCTATTGTGCCCTGACCGATCGATCCCTTGTCAACCGCCGTCAATCCGCAATCCGAAATCCACAATCCGCAATATGCATCGTCAGGGCTTGTTATCACCGATACGGGGTGTTATCAATGAGAGATGATGGAGATATCAATACTCGCCCCGATAGTAGCCTTTGTGATTTCATTCGTCTTCCCAATGCTGGGCATGGGCGGTTCTCAGGTCATGGTCCCCGCCCTTCTCTGGATGGGGATGGACTTCAAGCTAGAGGTCATACCACTCGCCCTGACGCTGAACCTTATCAGCACGCTTTCGGGGACTTTGACCTACGCGAAGGCAAGGCTCATCGATTGGCGGGCGGCGATACCATTCGCCGCGGGGGCGCTTATATTCGCGCCACTCGGAGCGTGGGCGAATGTCGGCCTCTCGAAGCGTGTACTAGTGATAATTTTCGTTATTCTGACCATCAAGGGCATCATTCTCATGGTCGTGGGATGGCGCCCGAAGGCCGTCTCCAACTCGCATGGCGCGAGGATTGCAGTTGGCGCTGGCGGCGGCGGCCTCCTGGGATTTATATGCGGACTTGTCGGGCGAGGTGGAGGTGCGCTTGCCGTCCCATTTCTCTATGCCACGGGACTCAATGCAAAGCGTGCAGCTGCGACCTCGCTCTTCGTCGTCATGTGGTCAACGGCGGCGGCGCTGTTGTCTCACGTGGCGCTATCCGCGAAGCCCGACTGGTCGATATGGCTGCCCTGCATGGTCGCCACTCTGATAGGCAGTCAGCTCGGTGCGAGGGTCATGACCTTCAAGATGAATCCCAGGATAGTCAGACTTTCTTTTGCAATAGTCCTCGGAATGGTTACAGTGATATTGATCTTAACCGACATCATAGGAGATTAGTATTAGAGGCGTAATATGCGAATAGCGATTGCCAGTGGCAAAGG
>JAFGIT010000348.1 GCA_016929465.1 Candidatus Coatesiibacteriota bacterium
GCCCCTACAGGTCGTATCTATCCCATTTGCGGAATCCATCAATCCCGCTTTCGATCCATTTATGGCACAGCCTCGGAAAGCCCACCCCACGCAGGCCGTCAATCCGCAATCCGCAATCCGCAATCCGCAATTAAAGGATTCGCTTCGTGACTTTTCCTAAAAGGGTGCGTATGCCTGCCCCGGTTATCGTCACCTCGACCAGCTCACCCACATCACACTTGTCGTGCGGCAGGTTGACTATGACGTGCTGTGGGGTCCTTCCGCATGGTGCCCCCTTGTCTTTCTTGCTGACGCCGTCTATCAGCACTTCCACCGTCTCGCCGACGAATCGCTTCAGCCGGTCGATGTGGTTCTGACGCTGGAGCGCAAGGAGTCTCTTGAAGCGGGCCTTGATGACCTCGTCCGGGACGTCACTCATTAGGCTCGCAGCCTTTGTTCTTGGGCGGGTCGAATAGACGAAGCTGTATATGTTGTCGAACTGCGCCTTGCGAACTATCTCGAGAGTGTCCTCAAAATCGGCCTCTGTCTCACCGGGAAATCCGACCATGATATCGGTCGAGATGAACGCCCCGGGAAGGTATTCCTTCAGCCAGGATACCTTCTCCATGTATTGGCCCCTGGTGTAACCGCGATTCATCAGCCCAAGTATGCGGTCGGAGCCGGACTGCAGCGGAAGTGATATGTACGGCGCGAATGGCGGATTCACCATCATCCTGACCGTGTCGATACAAAGGTCCTTCGGGTGTGTGGTTATGAACCTTAAGCGCCGTATTCCACCGATGCTGGCGACTCTTTCGAGCAGGTTGACGAAGCTGCATCCGTCATAGTCGTAGGCATTGACGTTCTGACCCAGGAGACAGATGTCGATGTAGCCTGAATCAGTTAATGATCTCACTTCATCGACGATGCTTTCTGGTCTCCGATGCTGAATCGGGCCTCTAACATAGGGGACGATGCAGTAGGTACAAAAATTGCTGCAGCCTCGAGAGATGGCGACATAGGCACTCCTTTTGTTGAGTCGACTCACGGTCTCCGCTTCGTAATCCCAGCTTGCGCAATCCTCTTCGAGCGCAAGTATCCCTCGTTCGCCGGCCGCGAGCCGCTCCAGCACCTCGGCAAGTCGTGAGACCGCCCTGGAACCGAGCACGAATTCTGCGAGATACGGTGCCTCAGTCAGTTTCTCCTGCATTTGCTGCGCTACGCAGCCCATAATTCCCACGATTCTCCTGCCGCTCTTTCCCGCCACGTCCCTGGTAAAGTTGCAGAGCAGGGAGGTTGCCTTGACTTGTGCCTTGGCCCGCACGGAGCATGTGTTGAGCAGGACCAGGTCCGCGGATTCCGCGCTCTCCGCGAGTGAATATCCCGCCATTTCGAGCTGCCCCGCAGCGAGCTCGCTGTCGAGTTTGTTCATCTGACAGCCAAAAGTCAGAATGTAATAAGTCCGCTCAGTCAATTTCTTTCCATTTAATAGGTGTTGTCGATGGGTCAGGGATCAAGACGCCAAATCTAAACAGAGGCACCATAGCAGGAGTTTCAATATATATGAAGATTCAACTCTCAATCGAGCACTGAGAAATACACTGCAAGATTCGCCGGGGATGAGTCTATCTTGCCAGGGGTGAACGGAGCATGCCTCCGAGGAGCTGTTCGCCCGCATGCCGCCTGATACAGCTATTGACTTAAAGCCCTAATAGTGTATAACACTGTCTAGTGCGTGAGTTGAGGGTGTGAATGTGAACTGCCTTGGGGAGGTGATGCTTTTAAGGTTGAGTGCTTTGTGGTTGTATGAGGAGTGCATTTGGGGCCTACTTCTGTAGAACCTGAACCAAACATGGAGGCGTTTATCAAATGGTCAGAAAATATCTTTTAATCCTTTATGCGGTGTTGCTCTTGGTACCGGCAGTGTCTCTTGGCGACATGACAGGCGATCATCCGCCGGAAGACCTCGTATTCCAGGATACAGGACCTTACGGGGTCGAATACAGCACCATCCCCAACCTGGACAACACTGGCAACATCATCGGTCTATTTAATATTAATGGCATTCCGGCCGGCTCTCCTATTGTGAAAGCGTTTCTGTACCTCAACGGTGTGGAAATCGACAATCAATACCAGGGCGCGGGCGGCTCATTCAATTTCAACAATTTGCCGTGGAGAAATCCGGCGGACTACGTTGATACGCTCACGTTCAGCGATACGCTGCGATTCTACGCCACGGGCTATAAATGGGACGTTACAAGCTACGTAACGGGAGACGGCAGCTACGAGATCGTCATGAATGGCCCGATGTGGTGCCTGAGTGCATTCCTGGTTGTGGTATATGAAAACGAGGATCTCTCGCCTGTGATGGTGTCGATCACTATGGGTGAGGAGATACTTGGGCCTTCCGCGACCGGAGCTGCTGGCGGTGAGTCGCTGGTCCATATCCCGAACGTAGGTGCTGGAAATGGTCATCTGATTCTCTTCGGGGAGGGCTTGAGCGCTCCCAGTGGTGACGAAACGATTCTATTCAACGGCAACGGCGGCAACGTTGATGTCTTCTATACACTCGGTCAGGCATTCGATGCAGGCGGAGTGGCCACACAGGACGGCGTGAATATCGTCGGGCTGAGAGCTTTATACGATCTTCTCCTCTGGAAGATCGTGGTCCTTATATCGCCCGAAGGCGAGGAGCCGGACCCGATTGACAAGATAGAGGCGAAACTCGATAGAGACTTGCCCAGGATCGAGGAGAAACTCGACATCGACCTTCCGAGACTCGAAGAGAAGCTCGACAAGATCGATCCTGGCATCGTGGCGATAGAGCGCAAGCTCGATGGCTTGGAAGACCTGAATATCGATGTCCTCATCGAGGGGATCACGAAGCTCGAGGAGAAGGCCGACAAGATTGGGCCCATTACGGACCAGATCGAGGCGATCGAGGAGAAAATCGACAAGCACTTCGGCGACGTCTCATTCTATGAGATGGAGGAGAAGATCGATAACATCGGTGAAGACCTTTCGGATGGATTGCACCATCTGTATCAGATTCCGACGGCCGCTTCGATAGACGCTATCGAGGAGAAGCTGGACAAGATCGGTCCTGATGTATCGATGATTCTGTGGGACCAATTCGAGGGATTGCCGGCCGTGCTCGAGGCAATAGCTCACGGCAACGGCATGCTCGATTACCTCTACACGACCCATGCCACGATAGTCGTCACAGCGCTTCAGAACGCTGAAGAGAAGCTGGACGGGCTCGGATATTCAGTCGATATGATTCTGAATGACACGTCCTACGGGCTTGTGACGATCAATGCCGAGATAGCGAGGCTCGAGACGAAGCTGGACAACCAGCATGAGTGGTTCTACGGCTTCGACATGGACCTCGAGATGCTCGCTACACTTTGCACGATTACCAACGGCAACATCTATTCCGTTGAGCGGAAGCTCGACGAGATGCAGCCCGATGTATCGGCGATTCTCTCGGGTCAACAAGAGCTCTTCCCCGCGATTCTGCAATCTACCGCATATCTCGAAGCGAAGCTCGACGAGGGCGTTCTGCCAGGTATCGAGAAGATCATCGGAATGATTCACGAAGGTACCGAGGCCACTCTCGCCATGATCGAGGCGAAGCTCGACGAAATGGGGCCGATGATCGAGGAACTGGGCGGCTATATGACCTACATCCCAGATATGTTTGGGCTAGTGCAGAGCAACTATCAGCTGCTCTACGGCATCGAGGCCAAGCTGGATGGCGAAACGGGATTGGGTTATTCAATCGATATGCTCGAGGCCAAGATCGACCGATTTGAGCCGAAAATAGACACGATCCACAGCTACCAGCCTGATATCATCGGCCTGATCCAGGTCAACTACCAGGCCCTTGGCGCGATCGAGGCGAAGCTGGACGGCCAGGAAAGCGCTGTTGGCTATATCGAGGCGAAGCTCGATGATATGGACCCCAAGCTAGCAGAGATCTACAGCTATCAGCCGGACATCTACGGTGGCGTTATGGGCAACAGCGAGGCTTTGGGCGCGATCGAAGCCAAGTTGGACAACCTGTCGCAGTATGAGCTCTGGCTGATTCCGGGTATTTATGAGGTAGTTGTCGGAACCGAAGATGCCATCTATGGCATCGAGACCAAGCTCGACGAGCACGTGATGCCGGGTCTCGAACTGATTGACGCCAAGCTCGACGGAGCGGAGCTCTGGAGACTGCCGACGACCTCAACGTTGGTGGCGATGATCTATCACGAGATACTGCCTTCCATCGAGAGCAAGCTCGATGAGTCGATCCCGGGTGCGATCGACACTGTGAAGGACAAGATCGACGAAGAGGTAATTCCTCCGCTCGGCGAGATTGAGTTCAAGATAGACCAGACCGAGCTGAAGCTTCTCAGTCTATTGCTTCGTCAAGATCAGGAATGTCTGCCTCCGATGGCATTTACACCCACATCGATCAATCCGCACGGCAAACTGGAAGAGGTCATGGAGTTCGTCAGGATAACCCTCGAGAACCTAATCGAGATGGGCTATCTAATCTACGACAGCAGGTCGTGGTCCGAGTACCAGATGGGTTTGACGGCCTACAATGAAGGTCAGTGGTATTACGCGGGCCATCACTTCTGGGACGCTTACAAGTACGCAAGCTGTGACGCCAGCCCGCCACAGCAGTAGAGTCAACTGAATCCAATTGATTGTGCCCGGCGCGCTTCATGTGCGCCGGGCATTCTTTCCTCTGCTACGAATAAAGGGGGACATTAGAAACATGCTCAGACGTTGGATGATAGTCATCGGGATAGGAGTCATCGCCTGTTTCGTCGTGGCAATCGCGGCATTCTCGTTAAGACTTGAGACCGCAGAATCACCATCCAAGTCATCCCCTCAGCCGGCCATCCCGTCGGTACCTACGAAGCAGCTTGCGCCACGTGAAGAATCGACAAAACCTATCATCAGGCTGGATCACAGCAAGGCTCAGCTTGTCGGTGGCGTTGAACGTGAGATGCCCACGGATCCGTCTCTAGATGGGCTTTCCGCGGAAGAATTGATCGATTTGCTGAATTCCAAGGACAACGAGAAGACGAAAAGCGCCGCCAGAAAGCTCGAATCGATGGCATCAGATGCAGTTCCCGCACTTATTAAACGTCTCTCTGAGACATTCACCAACGACGGCAAATTCAACAAACTCCGGTGGTGGTGCGTCAATACCCTGGGAAACATCAAAGACGAAAGGGCGACGGACGTCCTCGTGAAATGCGCCGCATTGGATAGCGATCCTCACACACGTTGGCGCTCAATCTGGGCTCTGAACGTTATCCGGGAGGACCGTCGAATTGACCTGCTCAGGGAGTACCTCTCGAGTGATGACGTGGTGGTCCGTTTCAACGCGGCGACGGCTTTGAGCACAATGGATGTGGATGACGGTGTCAAGGTAATCGAGGAGGCAACGAAGAGCAGCGATCACTGGCTTCGGTGGCAGGCGGTCTCTGCTCTTGGGAAGATCAAAAGCCCCGAGACGCTTCGTATCCTGGCCACGTGCCTGAAGGACCCATCGGACGGAATTCGACAAGAGGCCGCAATGTCGCTCGGGAGACTCGATGATCCCAATGCCATACCGCATCTCGTGGAGGCGCTTTCTGACGAAAAGTCCGGCGTCAGGTGGCGTGCCGCACGATCCCTGGGACAGCTGAACGCGAAGAGCGCGATTCCCGAGCTGAAAAAATTGCTGGACGATCCTGATGGATCGGTCCGAGGCCAGACGGCTGTCGCACTTGGCGAAGTAGGATGCAAGGACCGGGACGTAGCGGCGAAGGTCATCGGAATACTCTCCGACCCTGATCGTGACGTCCGGAGTAAGGCTGCAATGGCCATCGGCAAGATCGGCGGACGCGAAGACATAGATGTAATCACAAAGTTGCTCGAAAGCGAGAAAGAAGACCGCGTCAGTAGAAGACTGGAGCGTTCATTACAGGCTCTTAAGGCCCAAGGTGGTCTCTCATCTCACGAACCAACGCAAGATCAACGACATCTCATTCCAATCTCGGAGGCTGCTTGAATAATATGAATCATTCTGTCTTAAGCCGACTACTCATTCTGTCCATATCGGTTTCTCTTCTCGTCACCGTGATACCCTTCGTAGCGCATGGGGAGGAAGCCGCCAAAAAAGAAGACGATAAGGAGAGCAAGGTTCTGGCTCGTGTCGGTGATGAGGTGCTACTACTCAGTGAATTCAACAGCAGCCTCGAGCTGATGCAGCTTGGTGAGAATGAGGAGATGACGCTCGAAAAGAAGCAGGCTCTAGTTGAAAACTGGGTACTCACTCAGTTGATGGCGGCCGAGGCCCTGAAGCGCGGCTATGCGGACCGAGAGGAAGTGAAGTCCCGGATAGCCAAGAGCCGAGCGAAGATACTCTCCGAGTCGCTTCTCAGCGAGGAGTTGTCCAAGATAACCGCGACAGATGAGGATGTTGCTGCCTTCTACGGAGCCCACAAGGACCTATTCACGATTCCTGAGACGATCAGCTTAGGTATCATCACCCTAAAGACGCAGGAACAGGCGGAAGCCGCCTTGAAGAGAATCTCCGGCGGTGAGGAATTCTCCCAGGTGGCAAAGGACGTCTCAATCGACAAATATCGCGACGAGGGCGGCAAGATGGGTTCCGTTGCGAAGTCGGAGAAGCTGCCTGAGTTCATTCGCGCCGCGTTCTACCTCCAGGAAGGCGGTCATAGCGACGTCATCAAATATAAAGACGACTATTGCATATTGAAGGTCTTCAGCAAGTCCCCGCCCAAGACCCTTAGCCTGGGCGAGCTTGGCGAGAAGCTCAAGGCGGCTGTGAAAAAGCATGCCCTTAGAGAGATGCGTGCGAAAGCAATCCAGGAGTTGGAGAAAGACCTGGAGAAGAAGACAACGGTCAAGAGGAATCTCGCCCTGCTCGGGGAAGAATAGGCGATACCCTGGCATCTGGCCCGAACTGCTATCTCTGGAATCAGCAGTCCTGTTCTCTGGCTCTGATACTGAGAACCGAATCACTTGACTGGCCATTTGAACTCCTCATAATGGTGGACAAAGAGAGACTGCGACCTAAGAGAATATGGGCTCGGACATCAGGGCATGATAACTAAGCTGACGTTGCGAAATTTCAAAGGCATTCGAGAGCAGACCTTTGAGTTTTCGAGATTTGACCTGCTCGTAGGATCAAACAACTGCGGCAAGAGCACGATCCTCCAGGCCCTAGCCATCTGGCAATTCTGCATTGACGAGTTTTGTCGGGTAAAGCGTGGCGGACGGAAAGGAGTTCAGGTTGTCCTGCCAAATTTTACCGCGCTTCCTGTTCCCGAGTTCGATCTTCTCTGGCTGGATCGAACAGATCGCAGATATACAAAAGAAGGCAATGGCCTTAAGCAGGAGTATATATTAATCGAAATCGGCGTGACATGGGAGCGAGAAAACGCTGAAGAGCATTTCTTTGAAGTTAAACTGCGCTATAACTCACCGCAGTCAGTATATGCTATCCCATCTCAAGGTTGGGATAGTTTCCGAGAACTCGAAGAAAGTGAGTCTCTGCCCAAAATTGCCTATGTACCGCCATTTTCTGGGCTCGAACCTCACGAGGAGAGGCGTGATGACGCCCCAATTCGTGCTCAGATCGGTAAGGCACAGCCCGGCAGCGTCCTGAGAAATCTATTGCTGAAGGTCTGGCCTCCACCGAC
Organism: Candidatus Coatesiibacteriota bacterium; assembly: GCA_016929465.1. Classification (GTDB taxonomy): domain Bacteria; phylum B130-G9; class B130-G9; order B130-G9; family B130-G9; genus JAFGIT01. Next base: position 7,695 of record JAFGIT010000348.1, read on the forward strand.
AAACGGCGATTCAGCACAGGACAGTGAAGACCGTGTGCCACCCAACGATTGGCTTGAGCTTCGGAGAATAATTAGTAAGTGGTTCTCAGTAGAGCTTCAGGAGCCCAAATACAGGCGTGGTGTTGATCAATATATCGAATGCTTGTATCGGGAAGGCGGAATGAGGCCCAGAAGAAAGGGAAGGAAGGACTTCTTCGATATTCAGTCCGGCGGAAGCGGTTTTCATCAAACGCTGACACTGCTTGCGTTCCTCTATGGCTACCGCCCAACGACCATCCTCCTTGATGAGCCTGATGCTCATTTGCATGTAAGGCTGCAGAGGGAGATTCTCGATCATTTCAAGCGAAAATCGGAGGAACGGGGCATCCAGTTCCTAATCGCCACCCATGCAGAGGAATTGATTGGCGGAGTGGACGCCAGTCAGATAATCTCCCTCTTGGAGGAGTGCAATCCCAAGCGAGTTGAGTCAACCGCGGAAATCATTACCGCGATGGCCGAGCTTTCCAATGCAGAGATCGCTGAGGTTCTTACATCACCATTCATGCTCTTCGTTGAGGGGGAGAATGACGCGAGGGTATTACGGGCCTGGGCGGCTCCTACCGCGGCGCAAGACATACTGGGCAAACTATGCTTCCATATAATGGGCGGCGGCTCCAAGAAGGAGATGAGGGACAATGCGGATCGGTATTTCACCGCGATGAAGCAAGTTGTGCCAAATGTGAGACGTCTGATGCTGTTCGATTTCGACACAGAAGAAGCAGCGTTCCATCCGGAGCCTGACAATCCTGTGCTCTTCGAGTGGAAGCGTAAGAACATCGACAATTACTTGCTGGTGCCGGACGTGTGGATACGCGCTGCGCTGAAATCACAGAATTTGCGAGACGATGATGTCTTTGCCCAACCGATCAAGAGAGCAATCAGGGAGTTCTTCGAGGGAGAGAATCTATGTCTGCCGCCGGGGCAATCATGGCGAAGTGTGAGCGCGAGCATATTCAAAGTCGTGAACGGCAAAAGCCTTCTCTATGAGGACAAAACATCTCTCTTCCAGCGATTGCGCACACTCAATCCATCGGTTGAGCTCATTCGCGAGACCATTGCATTGAACATGGAGCCCGACGAGATCCATGAAGATGTTTACACCTTCTTCGAGAGATTGAGGATCGCGTTGAGGTCTTAGGGAGCCCTATAGCCGCCCTGCCTAGCTGGGCTTCTTCACCTTGTTCTTGCGGTCGATCTGCTCTTGACTTGATTTCATGCCCTTTGTGGCATCATCGTTGTCCGGTTCTATCGAAAGCACTTTCTTATAGGTCTCGAGCGCCTTTTCAAATCTGTCTTGCTTGTAATAGCAGTGTGCGAGCATTAGCAAAGGCTGGAAGCTATGACGGCAATCATAGACCCTCTTATAATATCCCTCTGCCACCATGAATTGACGGCTTTCATAGTAGATGCTGGCAAGAAGATTCGCCGCTGTGCAAGCGCCGCCGTTGTCCAAATCGAAGACCTTCTTCAAATCGGGGACCGCCTTGTCCGGCTTATTGAGCCCTTGATACGCCTTTCCGCGAAGAAGATATCCCCTGTAGTCATTCGCGGAGACGACAGTCATCTTGGTCGCGGTGGATATTGCCGCCTCATACTCGTGAGAGCCAAGCTGAGATGAGCCGAGGGTGTAGAGCGCGTCGGCGTTTCCGGGCTGCTCGGCAAGCACGAGCGTGATTATATTCATCGCTTCCCTATACTTGCCCTCGCGCTGATAGGAATCCGCGAGTTTCAATTGCGCTCGGGTGTCCTTTGGATCCAACTCGTGTGCGCGGCTCAAGAATTTTATGGCCTCGGCATGTTGCCCCAAGGAACGTAGAACGAGTCCGTAAAGATAATTGTAGTCGAAAGCCTTCTCCCCAGCGTCCTTCATCTTCGAGAGCACATCGGCGGCCTTCTTATACTTGCGGAGCTTCACATACGCCGTTGCTAATTGGTAGCCGGCAGAATAATCGCCGGGTTTGTAGGCAAGTCCCTGCTCGAATGATTCGGTAGCCTGGAGGTACTCCTTTCTCTTCATATACATCGAGCCCAACATGAAGAGGACCGAGTAGTCGTCCGGTTTTAGAGTCTTGCATTTGACAAGAGCCTGAATAGCCTCGGTGTCTTTTTTCTGCTTTGCCAGGATGAGTGCCCTCAGATAAATGTACTTACGATTCTCCGGCTCCTTCGCTATCGCTGCATCTATGGACTTCTCCGCAGCGCTGTAGTCCTTCGCCTGGTAAGAATCGTATGCAGCTTTGTATTCCTCGACGTCCTGCGAGAACAGGGAAAAGGATAGGACCGACAAAAAGAGCGCGAGTCCTATCGAGTAAGCTCTAGTCTTCATAACCACCGCCTATGTGCATTTTCTACGAAAACGGTCCCCCTGAATGCAAAAGCGACTCGGGGCTTAGTTGGATCGCCACTCAGGACTCGTCCGATTCCTGGTCCTGCTTGCAATCGATGCATAAGGTCGCGACTGGTCTCGCCTCGAGCCGGTCGGCGCCGATATCGCCACCGCAGCTCTCACAGATGCCATAAACACCCTTTTCGATCTTCGCGAGCGACTCATCGATCTTGGAAAGAAGCTTCTGCTCCCGGTCACGCAACCGGAGCTTCAATGACCTGGCAGACTCATCGGACGCAATATCAGCAAAATCGCCTGATTCGCGCCTAATATCGTCACACGATTCCTTCAAAGTCCTTGCCGCCTCTTCGAGCAACGCTGCTCTGCGTTCTGAGAGGATCTTTTTGAATTTTTTCAGTTCATCTGTACTCAGCATTTGCCATGCGCCTCACAAAGCTTTAGAGATCTCGACTGACGGATAATTTGCCAGGCGACGCTTGAAATCGGCCTTAATGGCCTCGAGCAATTCTTCCGTCTCGGCCTCGAATCTCAGCACCAATACGGGCTGAGTGTTCGAAGCACGAATCAGTCCCCAACCTTTATCAAACACAACTCTCGCGCCATCTATGTCGATAACCTTGTGGTCTTTCTTAAGTTCCTTCGCAATAGCCTCGACTACTCTGAACTTGTCTTCATCCGGGCAAGCCACTCGAATCTCGGGCGTATTGTAGGTCTTGGGCAACGAGTCAATCATCTCCCCGAGGCCTTCACGTGCTGCGGCAAGAATCTCGGCCAACCTGCAAGCACCGTATAGTGCATCGTCATAGCCAAGGTATCTATCCGCGAAGTACATGTGGCCGCTCATCTCTCCCGCTAAGAGAGCCTTCTCATCAATGACTTTGCGCTCGATGAGCGAGTGACCCGTTCGCCACATGATCGACTTGCCACCGAGACGCTCTATCTCCTGCTCGAGGATATAAGAGCATTTGACCTCTGATATCACCTTCGCGCCCGGATTGCTCGCTATGACCTGCCTTGCGTAGAGCAAAAGCAGGATGTCTCCCCAAATCGGGCGGCCCTTTTCATCGACGACGCCAATGCGATCTGCGTCACCATCAAAGGCGATCCCCGCCATTGCACAGGTTTCGACGACCTTTTGAGAAAGCGCCTCGAGGTTCTCCTCGACGGTCGGGTCCGGGAAGTGATTGGGGAAGCTGCCATCGAAGTCGCAAAAAAGCGGGACCACTTCGCAGCCCATCCGTTTCAGGATGGCTGGCCCGAGCTCGCTCGCGGTACCGTTCCCCGCATCGACGACCACCTTCACCTTCCGTCCGGATTCCATACCGATCATGTCAATCGGACCATCGAATAGATAATCTACGTAGTCATCCTCAACCTGCCGCGTGGACAATTCCCCGCGTCCGGATGTAAAATCGCCTTTCTCAATGATCCCCCGCAGGCCCTGGATCTCCTCGCCGAAGATCGTGTGCTTGCCCTTGCAGATTTTGAAGCCATTGAATTGAGGCGGATTGTGGCTTCCGGTGATCATAATGCCACCGTCCAAATCGAGATGATGCAAGGAGAAGTAGAACACCGGGGTCGGCACGAGCCCAATGTCGGTTACGTTGCAGCCGGTGGATAGGATCGCCTCGATCAGGATTTCGGAAAAACCTGGCGACGATAGCCTGACATCTCTTCCAACAACAACGTCATGGAGACCACTGCCCATTATTTCCGTCCCGAAAGCTCTGCCAATGCTCGCAATGACTTCCGGCATAAGGTCCTGATCAACGGTCCCGCGGATGTCATACTCTCTGAAAATCTGAGGATTAATTCCCATGACCCGGCCCTGCTAATTCGAATCGGCTTCGTTGGCGGCGGGCTTGTCGTCCGCGCCGGCGGTGTCAACGCTGATCGTGCGCTCTCCATCTTTGTCGCCTCCGACCACGACTCGCTGGACCTTGCTTGGATCGAAGCCAGGCGGCAATTTCGACATATCGGCACCCATTCCAGGAGCACCTGGGACTCCCGATGCGTCCGGCCCCTCTATTCGTTTCAGCTCGCTATCGGCCTCTCTCTGCCATTGAGAGCCAGGATAAAGCGTTGCGACCTTCGTATAAATGTCCTTGGCCGAGTCGAGTTGCTTGTTGTTCTCGTAAATCTCCGCGAGGCTGAAATAATACGGGGCAACTCTCATCGCACCCTCATGCTTCTCTAGAAGCTCTTTGTATGTCTTGGTCGCATCGTCGAGCTCTCCGAGTTCCTCCTGGGTCTTCGCGAGATTAGCCCTGCAAAGAGCATCATAATTACCATCCGGATATTCCTTGAGATACTCCTCGAACGCTGCAATAGCAGAGCGATAATCCCCCAGCTCGAAGTGGATGATCCCGATGTAGAAGATCGCCCTTTCGAGGCTCGGTGAGCCCGAGTAATTCGCCTTGAGCTCCTTGAACTTGGCGAGAGAGTCCTCGAGAAGGGAGCGTCTCTCTGCAAGTCGCTCGGCTATAGGCTTTTTCGGCTCCTGCTCTTCGTCCGTGGGCTTATCTTCAACGGTGAGGTCTATGTCCATCGCCTGGTTGTATAGGTCCGCGCCCTGGTATTCGAGCTGTGAAGCCCCCTCCAGCCTTCCGCGGTCGTAGGATTTGTATCCGAAGACCAGCGCCAACACAACCGCGACGGCCAATGCAGCGAAGGCGATGAACTTGCCGTTGTCCCTTGCGAAATCAATAGCGTGCGTGAGAAGGTCCTTTGGGACGGCCTGATCCTGGCTCTTGACCTTCTTTTTCACCTTGATTGTTCTTTTGACCAATTTTATCCCTCCTCAGCGCCCGAGATGAGAACAGCACTCCCGGAGCATGACTACCTTAATTTTGCGTGCGAACAATATCAGACCGATCTCCATAAGGCAAATACAACGAAGATTCCCCGCTAATCATGGCCTGCTTGGCTCATTTCAGCGGTCTGGCCTCGCCTATGTCTATACTTTGCCGCACAGAGTCAAATCCATAATCACTCCCTGCAATCGGCTCAATCGCGTCGCCCCCGGCCGCGGTTGTATGTGAAACAATAGACTCTGCCTTGAAGCCTCAACACGTTTGGGAGCCGAGGCAACATGCGGCGTTTTCCCGCCTCCTCATTCGGCACCATCAGGAACGGGTCAAACCCGCATGATCTTTCGACTTTGAATTGCGATATATGGCTGCTATTCTACTGAACAGGTTTTGGGCAAAATGACCCGACCCGTGCAGCGGACAAATGGGCATACGGTCTATCAGGAGGATAACAATGCCGAGAACAGGTATTATCACCATTCCACTGGCCATGTTATTGCTTGCGACGGGCCTCTTCGCGGCAGAGGTCAAGGCTCGCGACATGTTTGCGCAGCCCGAGACGCAGAGGCCACTGTCGATAGCCGTATATGACGTCCCGGACTTGGCGGGGGCAGACCTTGCCGTATCGTTCGACACCCAATTCATCTCCGCAAAGGGGGCCTTCTTAGGTGACCTCTTGACCGCATCTTCGCACGAGTTTCTGAAGGC
>JAFGIT010000349.1 GCA_016929465.1 Candidatus Coatesiibacteriota bacterium
AATGGCGGCTCGGCTGCCGATGCCCAGCACGTTGCCGCGGAATTCGTGAATCGCCTCTCGATGGAGCATCGCGCGCTACCCGCAATCGCGCTCTCGACCGACACTTCCGTACTCACCTCGATTGCAAACGACCGCTCCTTTGACGTGGTCTTCTCGAGGCAGGTCGAGGCGCTCGGCGCCGAGGGAGACGTCGCGTGGGGAATTTCGACGAGTGGAACCTCGGAGAACGTCCTGAGGGCCTTATCGGTGGCAAGAGAAAGGGGCATGACGGCCGTATTCCTGACGGGTGAAGGCGGCAAAGGGGCAGATGTCGATTTCCTCTTTGCAGTGCCACATCGCTACTCAGCACGCATCCAGGAAGTCCACATCGTGCTCGCGCACATCATCTGCGAACTCGTCGAAAGGATCATGTTCGGCGGAAGCAATGACTGACGAGACCATCAAGCCGTTCGACCTCGCCAGGATCAGACCTACGAGGCTCGATGAAAGGCCCAGCAAGGTAGATCTCTCGCTAAGGGCAAAGCCCCACACAAAAGGTGCATCTCTGAGCGAATTTCTTGTGTCGCTTCCGGATGTGCTAGCTGCAGGCGATTTCCGGAAGATAGTCATGGAGATTGTCGAGGCGAGGGAGAACTCGCGGCAATTCGTCTGGGCGATGGGCGCGCATTCGATCAAATGCGGCCTTTCACCTGTCATTTGTGACCTAATCCGAAGGGGAATTATCACTGCGGTGGCACTTAACGGAGCGGGCATGATTCACGATTTCGAACTGGCCTTCATGGGAAGGACCTCCGAGGACGTCGGCCCGCAGCTCGACAACGGCGAGTTCGGTATGGCGAAGGACACGGCGGACTTCCTCAATGGAGCTGCAAAAGATGCGGCCGGTGCCGGCGCCGGGCTTGGGTTGACTGCTGGGAAGAAATTCCTGGACGCAAAACTACCACACGCCGAGATGAGCATTCTCGCAACCTGCGCAGATGTCGGCATCCCCGCGACGGTTCATGTCTCGATCGGCACCGACATAATACACATGCACCCATCGGCTAGCGGCGCCGAGATCGGGGAGTCTTCATACACTGACTTCCGGCTGTTCACGTCGGTCGTCTGCGACCTGTCTGGCGGCGTCTATTTCAATATCGGCTCAACTGTCCTTCTGCCGGAGGTTTTTCTTAAAGCCTTCGCGATCGCGATGAACACGGGTGCCAATCCGAGCGAATTCACCACCGTGAATCTCGATTTCATCCAGCACTATCGCCCGACGGTGAATGTGGTCAGGCGGCCCACGGCTTCCGGCAGGGGCAGGGGCTATGCCATCACGGGCCATTTCGAGATTCTAATCCCACTCTTCGCGGCTGCGATAATCGAACAGCTCGGCTAATGGCCAGAGTCGCGTTCATTCAGTTCACAATGATCGACAACCTCGGCCCGATGATTCTGTGCGCCGAGCTGAAGAAGCATGGGCACGATACCGAGATAATAATCGCCCCAGAGGAGCCGAACTACGCACAAAGGCTGCGGGATAAGCCTCCCGATATCTTCGCTTTCTCCTGCACGACCGGCACCCACTTGATAGCGTTGAGGGAGATTGAGTCGCTAAGGAGCGAATTCCCTGATTCTATGATGCTCATGGGTGGTCCACATCCGACTTATTTCCCCGAGATTGTCAACGAGGATGGGCTCGACGTGATATGTCGCGGCGACGGCGAGGAGGCGATGGTCGAGCTCGCGGATGCGGTGCAGGATGGGTCGGACTTCAGCGGGATCGAGAACCTGTGGGTGAAAAGAGACGGCGAGGTCACCAAGAATGCGCTGCGGCCGTTGAACCAGGACCTCGACGGCATCGCTTTTCCAGACCGCGAGTTCTATCACCGATATAAGTCGGTTCGCATCTACCCAAGCAAGCTCTTCATCGCGAGCCGCGGATGTCCGTTCGATTGCTCCTTCTGCTTCAACCACAGCCTAAAGGCGTTGTATGCAGGTAAAGGCAGCTACGTCCGCCACCGGAGCGTCGGGAATGTGATCGAGGAGATCGCGAGGGTCAAGGCCAAATGGAAGTGGCTCAAGACTCCCTATTTTGCCGACGATTCATTCCTCCTGAATCGGAAATGGACGCAGGAATTTTGCGAGCTATATCGCAAAGAGATCGGCATGCCATTCCTCTGCCAGATACGGGCGGACCTACTCGACGAAGAGCTTGCGGAGACGATAAAGGCGGGCGGCTGTCACCTCGTCTCGCTCGGGGTTGAGAGCGGCAACGACTTCCTGCGAGAGAAGGTGCTGGGGAAGAAGATAACACGCGAGCAGATCGAGCGGGCCGCCTCGATTTTGAGGAAGCATAAGATATTGTTCAGGACGTACAACATGCTCTGCCTGCCTGGTGAGACGCTCGATATGGCGATGGAGACGGTGACGCTGAACTCGAAGATCAAGGTCGATTGCCCCTGGGCATCGATAGTGCAGCCCTATCCGAGGACACAACTCGGGGAATACGTCGTCGAGCACGGCTTCGTGGGGCCGGACTTCGACCCAACGAAGATGAGCGCATCATTCTTCAAGGGGAGCGTCTTCGACCTGCCCGAGAAAAGGGAGATCGAGAACCTGCAGAAGCTCTTCTATGCCGCCATCAAGTGGCACATCCCGCCATCGCTGGTCAAGCGGCTTGTAAGGCTTCCGAAGAACCCCCTCTTCGAAGCCATATTCCAGGCAACCTATCTCTTCAACACGGCGAAAGCCTACCGAATGCCGCTCTGGTTCACCGCCTGGCTCGGCTTCCAGATGCGGAAGCTCTACACGGAGAATTGAAAGCGACCGCAAATTCCAGCGCTGCGGTTGCAGAATTTGCCATTCCCATAGAATAGAGTATTATCACGCTGGCCATGGACTATCGATTTCTTGAGCGGGGCTATTGATGAGAATACAACTCGCCGATATCAGAAACAACCACCAGGGGTTCTCCTTTCTTTCCTGGCTTGCTAATCAGCTGGAGCACTGCTTTCTGGATGTCATTGAAATTGACATGAGTCAGGTGACATGGTTTGACGCGAATATGTGCAGCCCATTCGGGGCAATATTATATCGGGCAAGCCGTTCTTTGAATTCGGTATCCATAGATGATATACGACCTGACGTTCAGAAGATCTTGTGCAAAAATGAATTCCTGGCTAGCTATGGTCGTCCCATCTCACCCGACACCTATGGTACCGTAATCCCCTATAAGCGTTTCGAGCGACAGGAGGACCGGTATTCTGCGTCCTACATTGAGACACACTTGCGGGGCAAGGGAATGCCCGAAATGACCAAAGGCCTTCGAAAGAAATTACTTGAATCAATCCTTGAGATATTCAGCAATGCGGTCAATCATTCGAGAACAGAACTGGGCATATTCTCTTGCGGGCAATACTTCCCCAAGAGAGAGCGCTTAGATTTCTCAATTTCGGACTTGGGCATAGGTATCCGCGAGAACATCAAGCGAGTTCAAGGTGTTGATCTGTCAGCATCCAATGCTATTGATTGGGCAATTTCCAAGAGAAATACAACAAAGACCGGGGATATTCCGGGTGGTTCAGGTTTGAAAATTTTGCGGGAATTCATTTCGATGAATCAGGGCCGGATGCAGATCGTCTCCGATAGTGGCTATTGGGAGCTGGGCACAGAGGGAGCGGAGCTCGAAGAGATGGGACATCCATTTCCGGGAACAGTCGTGAACTTGGAGTTCAACACAGCAGACACAAATTCCTATTGCCTGGCTTCGGAAATAACTCCCAGAGATATTCTTTGAATACGTGTAGGGGCAAAAAATGGCTGATCGCGTAGTAATTAGGATCTTCGAGATCATTGGCAGCGGAGATTGCATATCATCCGAGGATGGTCAGAAGGTTTATGATCTAATCAAGAGAGCATTCGATGGCGGCAGAGACGTCAATCTATCCTTTCAGAACATAGACTATGTGATATCTGCATTTCTGCATCCTGCAATTGGTCAGCTCTATGGATCATATAGTGAGGACTTTGTTCGCGACCACTTGCATATCTCTGAGATGAGCCGAGAGGATCTTGCCACTCTGAAGCGAGTTGTTGAGGATGCGAAGGCCTACTTCAAAAATCCGGAGCGAGCAGAAGCTGCCAGAAGAAGAGCTTTGGAGGACGATGATGGGGAAGGCTAGGATTCGCCCGATAGAGTGGATTAACTGCAAGAAGGACCGCCGCTTCTTTATTGACGCGAATATCTGGATCTATCTCAATGGCCCTCAAGTCAAGAAAGACTACAAGACGCGCGAGTACTCGGGCGCACTAAAGAAGATTCGGGACTCGCATTCTGCTATCTACATTGACGTTCTAGTTCTGTCAGAATTCATAAACAGATATCTACGAATTAAGCTTGCCGAATGGGATTCCCGAGGCGTTGAGGCCACACTCAAGAATTTCCGTAGTAGCTCAGACTATCCTGCCGTCGCCGAGAATATTGCGGATGCTGTGCGGGGGATTCTGAAGGTATGTGAGCGCATTGACTCCGGATTCGCATCCGTTGACATCGATTCGCTGATCGGCGATTTCGGGGCGAAGCGCCTTGACTTTAACGATCAGATCTTGGCCGAGATCTGCAGGACGCAGGATTTGACTATGATCACACATGACGGCCATTTCAGCAGGTGTGATATTAAGGTCTTAACTGCGAATAAGCACATGCTTGAGCCGTCAAGCCAGCCAGTTGATTAGCCCCCACCTGGCAGTTCGCTCTTCTTGAGCCTGCCCCCCAATTTGCTATTGCCGGATTGATGCCCTATGGTATTCTTCGTGCTCATTATTTGAGATGTGAAGGGGCGTGGTCGAAGCGGAAAGACGCGGGGCCCTGTGCTTCGAAGTGGAGGTTCAAATCCTCTCGCCCCATCCAAATTCGGTTGCCAGGCGGCCACCAACCGTCTTCTTGCGCAAGGCCAGCCTATTGCTGCCCACAGTGTAGGACGGGCTTTCCAGCCTGTCCGCAACCGGAGTATTGACTGAACGATAAGAGGCGATACGGGTATTGAAAGTAGAGTATCTTAGCGACGAAGAATATCAGAAGCTCGGCCTGACTTCGGGAATCGAGATCCATCAGCAGATCAAGACCGACAAGAAACTATTCTGCCGGTGCCCAGTAATCCTGCACAAGGACAATAATTTCGACGCGGTCGTGGTCCGACACATGCGTCCCACGCTTTCGGAATTAGGCGAATATGACGGCACGGCCCTCATGGAGTTCAAGACCAAGAAGGAAGTCGTGTATCAGCTCTATCACGACTGCGTGTGCACATACGAGATGGACGACACGCCGCCATTTCTTATCAACCAGGACGCGGTCGATATCGCGATTGCGATCGCGATGCTGCTCGGATGCACGCAGATCGACGAGATATTCATTACACGCAAGCAGTACCTGGACGGAAGCATCCCGACGGGCTTCCAGCGGACTTGTATCGTGGGAATCGACGGCGAGATTCGCTGCAAGGGGAAGCCGATACATATTCGGCAGCTCGGTCTCGAGGAGGACGCATGCCGTGAGGTCTCCGACATCGGACACCGAATAACCTACAAGGCAGACCGCCTTGGGATGCCGCTGATCGAGGTCGTCACGGAGCGGGATATGGTGACTCCTCGGGAAGTCCAGGATGTGGCGGAGCAGATCGGAACTTGCATAAAGGCGGCAGGCCTCGCCCACAGGGGATCCGGCTCCGTTCGGCAGGACGTGAACGTGAGCATCAACGGCTCGACGCGAGTCGAGATAAAGGGGGTGCCCAGGGTCGGCCTGATTGGGCCGCTTGTTCACTATGAAGCCTTGCGTCAGAAGCACCTTCTCGAGATAAGGGACGAACTCAAAAGCCGGGGCGTGACAAAGGAGAACCTCAAATTCTGGACGCTGGATGTCACTGAGATGATGGACGAACTGGGCTCGGGCGTCATAATTGAGCATCTGGACGTCGGCCCGGGCAATCGCATCGTGGCGATGGGCCTCGGCAAGTTCGGGGGCCTTCTGAGAAAAGAACTCCAACCTGATAAGACATTCGGATATGAGATATCCCAGCGAATTATGGTTATCGCCTGCCTGGATGGCGAGCCAAACATAATGTGGGATGACGGAGCAAAGCGGACCGGCGATATCAATAATGAACCGTGGGAGCGGCTATTCACAGCTCTTGAAGCATCGTCCGACGACGCCGTGATCCTGGTCTGGGGCAACAAGGCAGACGTGAAGACCGCAGTCGAGGAGACTCGGCTGAGGCTCGAGGATGCGATAGACGGTGTGCCGAACGAGACCCGCCAGGCGAAGCCGGATGGAACGACCGGCTTCGAGCGGATTCTGCCTGGTCCCGATCGTATGTATCCGGACACAGACCTTCCGCCCTTCGCGATTCCCATCGAGCGTTTCGAGAGGATCGAGCGGTCAGCAGGGCCAAATCCATTCAACGCCTTCGAGCGATTCCGGGATATGGGCATTCCGGACAATTCGATAAAGCAGATGATGCGCAATGGCCGATGGCTGCTCTTCGACCGGATTATCGGTGAGCTCGACGTTGACCCTCAATTCGTAGCTGAGGTCCTTTCAGAGCGGCTGAGGTGGCTTGAGAGAGCGGGATTCGATGTATCGGGCATTCTCGATGATCAGATATTCGAGCTTCTCAGAGCATTTGGCGACGGCAAGCTGTCGAGGGAGTCTGTCCCCTTGGCCATGAGGGATTCCCTCGCTTTGGATGACCCCATTGAGGATGTGCTCAAACGTTATGAGATGAAAGACGGGCACGACGCATCCTTGGGAGACCTGGTGGCAACGGCTGTCGCTGACGGCAAACACATCCTGAATGCGTTGCCCGAGGAGAAAGCATTCAATGCGCTGATGGGTGAGGTCATGCGCAATTCTCCTGTAAGACTCGAGCCACGCGAGGTTGCGGAAGTCCTTCGCACGGCCTTGAGCAAGGTCGATGAGCCGACTTGAGGCGGCAGCTCGCTCTTTAGCCCTATTCGCTGCGCGGAGGATAGCTCGGAATAGGCAGGTCGCCGACGTCATTTTTGACAGATGCAGGGGGACTGCGGACCTGGCTAGGTCGGCGCTGAATCACCTCGCCTTCATTCTCAAGCTTCCCAGGACCTTCTATCTGACGAGCGTTATGCTCGAGGTCACCAACCTCTGCAACCTGAAGTGCCGCTTCTGTCCGGCGGAGAATATGAAACGCATCCGAGGATTCATGGATCCGGCGCTTGCCGAACACGTTCTCAAGGACTGCAAGAACCTGCAGTATGTGTATTTATACGACTGGGGTGAGCCGATGCTTCATCCGGAGTTGCCGCGAATCATCGAGACCGCGACCGAGCTCGGCCATCGGACCTTCATGGTGACCAACGGCACGCTGTTAAACCCCGATCTGGCCGAGAAGATCATCAAGGCCGGGCTCTCCACGATATGCTTCTCCATTGACGGTATCGGCCAAGTCTATGAGAGGCTGCGCGGCTTCGACTATGGGAGGCTCGAGTCGAATGTGCTGGAGTTTTTGAGGATCAAAAATGAGCTGAATCCCGGCCTCCGGGTCGAGATCAACTACGTCGTCTCGCCCGACACAGAAAGCCACGTCAATGAGTTCAGGGCAGCCTGGGGCCCGAGAGTGCAGCACATCACCTTCCAACCAATGCTGACATACCATCAAATGCCCCGCAAGAGGCCGTGCAGAGAGCTCTGGAAGGGGACGCTCGTCGTCCTCTGGGATGGCACGGTCGTCGCCTGCTGTGTTGACTATGACGGCGCCCTTAAGGTCGGCGACGCGACCCGGCAGAACATATCGGAAATTCTCAACTCAAAGGAGATGATTGACCTGCGCAAAACGCATTTGAAGGGCCAATTCTGCTCGATGTGCAGCCTGTGCTCCGAATTCGAGACCGAATGCGTTGACGGCCGTTTCGATGGGCGCATGTCCGACTGCGAAGCGGGGTGTGATCCCAGGTAAGTTTCAGCGTCCGATTCACGTCGATGAAATATGATTGGGGCAACGCCACCCTGAAATGGTGACACGTGAAGAGCCGCGTGTGAAACTCGCGGAATCGATGCACGCGCTCCCCCAATTAATTCCCCCTCCCGCCAATCGCGGGGCGATTGGCGGGAGGGGGAAGGTTTGTCTTGGTTCCTTGAATCCGTAGGTTTGGCTCTCGCCGGCACGCTACGGCTATTCACGTGATGCCCCGTCGGGGCATTAGCTGAGCAAGGCAGATTAATTAGAGAGCAATCTGCCGGAATAAATGCCGGCCCCTGGCCGGAAAGGAAGTGGGTCCCGCAGGTTCCTACGGCTCGACGGTGATGTATGGATATACGTTGCTTGCGGCGCCCGAGTAGTCGAAGGCGACCACCTGGAGCAGCAGAAGCCCTTCGGGCCTGGAGTAGGCATCGACGGTGAAGTTCCGAATATAGAAGCCATCTCCCGGCACATCGTCGGTCTCGGAGCCGTCGTCGAGAAGGTCGATACCAGTCGGAATCCCGTCAACGTAAACCTCCACGTGCTCGATATCCTCAGGACCATTCGGGTCGAGAACCAAAGCCTTGAAAAGAACCTGATTCGTCTGAGAGATGTCGATCATCGGTGGATAGAAGCCGCCAACATAGACGACCGGCCTCATATTGCCCAACGGAATCGGCGTCGGCTCCGAAGGGCCATCACTGCTCGCAAGCGCCACCTGATAGATGCCGCTCGGGTCCTCGGGAACCGAGGCAGAGTGGATGTCCATCAGAGACTGCACCCGCCAGGAAACGTCCGTCGCATCGAAATCACCGTTAAGAACCGGCGGCGATTTGTGACGTGACCTGTCGATGATCGTTAGATACGGCCACAAAGAACTGTAACTACCGTAAATGTCCTCCGCGGCGAACTCATACACCGGAAGCATCCCCACGCG
>JAFGIT010000350.1 GCA_016929465.1 Candidatus Coatesiibacteriota bacterium
GGCCTGCACTCCACGGCTACTCACATGATGCCCCGCTGGGGCATTGGCGGAGCAAACCAGATTAATCAAATGGTAATTCACCAAAATCAATACTGGCCCCAGATTACCTACAATTTTGAGCCGCATCCGAACTCAGCTTTGACTTGACTGAATTAATGAAGAGGGTATTCTTATCGCTTTGAGTCTGGTTCTGCATCTTCTGGCGACGCGAAGAACGGTGATTCGCATTTTTTGCAGTGAGGAATTGCTGCTGTTGCTCTCGTCTGGCGGCGCGGCGAATATCTCTTATGCCAAACTTTGACAAAAGCGGTTATTTTTGGTATATTTTAACCACGAGACGTTTGGCTTAAGTGGTATATTTTGACAGCAATCACTCTCTCAATGGAGGTGACCAAAGAATGAACGGTAATATCGAAATCAGACGCTGCAGGGGTATGACCCTCATCGAAGTCGTAATTGTCATTGCGATTATAGCGACGCTTGCAGCTGTTGCGGTCCCGTCGATAATTAGTACGCTCGATCTCAAGGACCGCGAGGCGACCCAGCTGAAATTGGATAACATCGAGACAGCGCTCAACAACTACTATGAGGATGTCGGAGAGTATCCATCTCGATTCGACCTGACGGGCAGCGCGCTCCAGTTGGTCGATGAGAAGGGTCTGAGCAGCATCGACTATCTCGTGTCAAATCCGTATCCCGCCGCGGGAACAGACCTCAGGGATACCGTCAGGCATGAGAAGTGGAATGGCCCGTATCTGACAGCATCATTCAACAAGGACGACTATAAAAGGGATGCCTGGGGAAGAGACATCGCTTATGAGCCGCAATATGGCCGCTCGAGAAATGAGGCGGCCGATGGCCAGCAATATTCTGGGGCAGAGGATCTGCCGGCTAACTCCGTAATGGTAGCTAGCATGGGCAAGACCCCCGGCTGGGGCTTCCGCGATGCCGGAAAGCAGTCCTCTGGCGGTCCGACGCTCGGGATGGTCACCTGGAGAGAACTGACCAAGTTCATCCCCTATAGCGAGCTGTTTGGGAAGGACGAATACAAACACCTGCTAATGGACAACGTCATTAAGGTGATAAGCCCCGCGAATATCGACAGAGTAAAGGCTCAGGAGACAGAGGAGCGGTATGAGGAGATCAAGGCTGCCATCTGCGGCTCTCCAGATGACCTCCAGGATGGCGGCTGCATTGCAGGTTTCGCAGCGGATATCGGTCTCTCTAAGGCTCCGAATCTACAAGAAGCAAAGCCAGAGGTTGCTCTCAATCTCGACGACTTCAGGGACTTCGACAATCCGCTCCAGCTGTTGATAATGCGTCACCTGGATCCCGGTGCGAAGGATCTGTATTACGGCGCACCGAGAGACGTTCCACCTCCATACCGGATGGGAGACCCATCGGAATTCAATATCAAGAAATCCGATCTCAGCTATAGCTGGATGGGATGGCGTGGGCCATACCTGAAAATAGACTATGGCACACCCTACATCAATGACCAAGATGATATAGTCACCACGTACGACTGCTTCCTCGACGGTTGGATTCACCCGCTGAAGATATATGACGAAGGTGACCCCTATGGCGGCGCCGTTCTCGACCTCGGCTTCGGAAATCGCGACGAGGATGAGGACAATTACTCCGCCTTTGCAGGGCTCATCGCATCGCCGGGGCCGAATAGGCTGTTCGACCGCATAGCAAGCACGGCGCTCGATCCAAATCTCCAGCGATCTGGTTCAGACCCAGGCGGAATGTTCGGCTCAGAAGGTCAGGATGACGACGATGTATTCGTGCCTCTATATAAGAGAGACCTCTGGGCAAATATCGCGCCCGACATGATCATTGAGGGGTTGGAGGAGCAGAGCTCAATCAATACCCCGGTTGACATCCAGATCGAATACAACACAGGCACGCTACCGAGCGTCAGAGATTACGTCTCGGGGATAGCGATCATCTATCCTGACCCGAAGCAGGCGGCGGGATTCAATGTCGTAGAGCTCATGGGCAGCAGCGCGCCAATCGAGATCATGTCACCGACGAATGAGCACATTTACAAGAACTCCTTCTCAAAAGTGCAGAACAACCAGTTCATTCCGGTCGGCTATGCCTTCATCTATATAAAGGTGGTTCACCACCAGAATATAGGAAGCGAGCAGACCGGCTTTTGCCCGGCATTGCAGCAGAAACTCGGCTGGGAAGAGGTGGCCTGGACGGGAGTTACTCAGACACAGGTCTATGGTGAACGGGTCTGCGTAAAGAATGGTATCTCTACGATTTCGCTGAAATTCACCATTCTCGGTGGCGGTTAATCGGTGAGCCTTCAGGGGCTTAGCAGATAGTCATGTAAGCTAATTAGCCGGGAAGTTCATGAGTGTGAACTTCCCGGTTTTGTTTTTTCCAGTTCATGACGTGTCTTTCCAGGCCTCAGGTTGAGCACAATGCTCGAGGTTCTTACCAGGGGCCGGAGATGGCGAGGATGAGTTTGCATCTGATATTCCAATTGACCATACTTGTGACAGAGAAGATGTCGCACAAAGACAATTCAGCAGGCCTTTGAGGGAATATTATGTCCAGGGGAAGAGAGAAATTCTGTCGAATAGTATGTGCCCTGCTAATCCTGCTAATTATGACGGGCTGTTGCAGCCGCAAGTCGAAGCTCAAGGATGGCGTACAATATGGTTACGCATCCTGGTATGGCGGGAAATTCCACGGGCGCAAGACGGCAAACGGCGAGAGATACGACATGTTCGCCATGACCGCGGCGCACAGGACGCTGCCGTTCGACACCTATGTGCGAGTGACAAACCTCGAGAACGGACGCAGTGTGGTGGTCCGAATCAACGACAGAGGTCCTTTCAAGGACGAGAAGAAAAGGATTATCGACCTCTCGCTAGCCGCAGCGAGAGAACTCGATATGCTGGAGGCGGGTGTCGTCGAGGTCAAATTGGAAGTGCTGAATCGCAGAAGATAACCGGCATTGACAGGCAGCCGATTAGACACATCGGGCACTTCTGTTGATCCAACCGGAGAATTACGGCATGAAAAAACGTCCGAATCACAGGCTGTATATTGAAATACTCCGCTCGATGACGCCTGAAGAGAGGTTGATGAAGTGCTTCGAGCTGACAGAATTTGCACGGGGATTATTCTTGGATGGATTGAGGAATAGACACCCCGACAAATCCGAGGCCGAGATCAAAGAGATTTATCTCAAGAGGCTCGAGAAGTGTCACAACAGGAATTATTGAGAGCAGGCCGAGATTACGAGGATACTTAGATAGGTGGGCCAAATGGCTAGCAGAAAGCCCGGCTTCGAATTCAGATTTATGGTCTTCTGCTTCCGGCTGCGCGATTTCTTCATCCCGCGCAGGAAGGTCCTGAAGGAGGCTGGCATAGAACCTGGCTTCGTCGTGCTCGATTACGGCAGCGGGCCTGGCGGCTATGTGCTTGCCACATCGAAGCTCGTGGGCCCATTGGGAGCAATATACTCGCTCGACAAGAACGACCATGCTCTGGCGATGGTCAGGGACATTGCCTCGAAGCACGATTTGAGAAACGTGAAGACAATCCACTCCGATTGCGAGACAGGGCTGGATGATGGCGGCGTCGATGTAGTTCTCTTCTACGACACGCTCCACACGATATCAAAATCGGAGCGCGTTCTAAAGGAACTCTACAGGGTCCTGAAGGCAGATGGCCTGCTATCCTGTTCCGATCATCACATGACGAAGGATGATATTGTCTCGCGAATTTGCGAAGGCGGTCTATTCCGATTGCTTAGGAGTGGCAAAAAGACGCATACTTTTGCCAGAGATTGATCGGAGGGCGCTCGATGTGGATTAGATGTTGGCGTGAATTGGAGAGACCATGAGATACAAGGTGAGTATGAGGGAGTCCGAGGAGGGATTCGCTGTTTGGGTACCGGGGCTTCCTGGATGCTGGTCGCAAGGGCGCACCCAGGAGGAGGCGCTGGAGAACATCAAGGATGCGATCGCAGCCTATCTTCAGGCAGTTGAGGAGTTGACAGAGGGACGGCTATCCAGCTACGTGGAAGTAGGCTGACCGTGCCCAAATTACCCGGAGTGAGTCATGAACGTGCGGTAAGAGCACTCAAGAGCGCGGGCTTCTGGGTCCAAAGAGAAGGCAAACATACAGTCATGACTGATGGAGAGCGCATTATTACTATACCCAGGGCGAATCCTATTAATGCTTTTACAATGGGTGGTATCGCGAAGGACGCTGGCTTATCCGTCGATGAATTCAAGAGACTCCTCTGAATAACCAAGCGAACTGACGCATTAGGCGCTTTGAGATGACTCATGGTATTCTGAAGGGAGATGGCCTGCTATCCTGCTCGGATCATCACCTGACGAAGGATGATATTGTCTCGCGAGTTTGCGAAGGCGGTCTATTCCGATTGCTTAGGAGTGGCAAAAAGACGCATACTTTTGCTAAGATCCGGTAATTGACTGTAACGATTCAATGGACTTGACAAGACATTTGGAGATGCCGGGGGATTCGGAGCGCGCCCGAGAGACAAGACAGGGACGCTGTGGATCTATGATGTGTTTATTTTTGGCGGATGCTAAATCTGAGGGGAGCCATGGATAGAGATTTTATAATTTCGGACCCGCAGGTCATGATGGGAAAGCCCGTCGTGGCAGGCACCAGAATCACGGTTGAGCTGATTCTGGAGAAGCTAGCCGGCGGTGAGACGATAGATGAGTTGATTCTGGATCATCCTCGATTGACCCGAGATGCGATTCTCGCGGCAATCGCCTTTGCTGCAAAGGCTTTGCGGTCTGATGTGGTCTATCCCTCATCGGAAATGGTTGGTGAATCTCCTCGCCGACGAGAACGTCGATGAAGCGATTGTGCTTCGTTTGAGAAGTGCGGGTTATGACGTTCTGTAAGTAAAAGAGATGGCCCCGAGCATCTCAGATGAGGAGGTTATTAACCTGGCCGCAGACAATAACGCGCTGGTCTTGACTGCGGATAAGGACTTCGGTGATTTGATTTACAGACAGGGCATTAAAACGAGTGGTGTCATTTTGATCAGGCTTTCCGAATTCTCCGGACAGGATAGGCCC
>JAFGIT010000351.1 GCA_016929465.1 Candidatus Coatesiibacteriota bacterium
CACTCGAGTTCAGAAACGCGCTCGAGGCGGTATGGGAATTGATTTCGAAGGCGAATGTCTGCATCGACCGCGAGAAGCCCTGGGCGCTCTACAATAGCGGCGATATGGAGAAGCTCGGCTCCGTCCTGTATTCGGTGCTAGAGACAGGACGCATCGTGCTGAACATGCTCCACCCATTCATCCCGTCTGCCGCGGAGCAAATGCTCCGACAGCTCGGCGCCCCCGAGACCGGTGGAAGCGACCTACCCGACAGAGCCAAATGGGGAGGGCTGGTAGCAGGCAATCCACTCGGAGAACTCGCACCGGTCTTTGTGAAGAGAAAGGTACAAAAGCAGACGCCAGAGAAGCCGGCGCCCTCAAACAAAAAGAAAGAGAAAGGTGATAAAGTGGTTAAACCTGAAATAGCGATCGACGATTTCGCAAAGGTCCAGCTTGTGGTCGGAGAGATAACGAACGCGGAGCCCGTCGAGGGTTCGCAGAAGCTCTTGAAGCTCGCCGTCGATATCGGCGACGAGGTTAGGCAGGCGGTGGCCGGGATGAGGGAATTCTATGAGCCGGACGAGATGGTCGGCAAGAAGGTCATATTCCTCGCAAACCTCGCCCCAGCCAAGATATTCGGCATCGAGTCGCAGGGGATGATCCTTGCCGCGGAGGGCGGAGGTATCGTCTCATTGCTATCGATAGACAAAGATGTCCCGATCGGATCGGGCATCAGATGATTGGGATGAAAGCATGATGAAACGTGGAAGACCAGCTTCACTTGCGGTGCTGCTGTCAGGCACCGGGACAACGCTGCAAAATCTAATAG
Source organism: Candidatus Coatesiibacteriota bacterium (assembly GCA_016929465.1). Lineage (GTDB taxonomy): Bacteria > B130-G9 > B130-G9 > B130-G9 > B130-G9 > JAFGIT01. Next base: position 809 of record JAFGIT010000351.1, read on the forward strand.
ATAAGATAGCGGCTGGCGAGCTGCCCGTTAAGATCGCGGTGGTGGTCTCGAGCAGACCCGATGCGTATGGAGTAGTGCGTGCTCATAAGGCAGGCATTCCTGTTGAGGTAATCAATCGGAAGGACTTCGAGGACCCAATGGAGCACGCGGAGGCCGTGAAAGCACGTCTTGCTAAGCACGACATCGACCTCATAGTGCTAGCGGGTTACAACCACATCGTCGCGCTAGAGAAGAGCCGTCAGGTGCCTGCAATCAACATCCATCCCGCACTGATTCCGGCTTTTAGCGGCAAAGGCTTCTACGGCGATCGAGTCCACAAGGCCGTCCTTGAATACGGCGTCAGATTCACTGGTGTCACGGTGCACTTCGTCGATGACGAATACGACCACGGGCCGGTCATACTCCAGGAGACGGTGGAGGTTCGGGATGATGACACAGTCGAAACTCTGCGCTCCCGCGTGCAGCAGGTCGAGCACCGGCTGTACCCGACTGCAATCAAGCTCTTCGCCGAGGGGCGACTGAAAGTGGAAGGCCGCAGGGTCAAAATCATGCCGCGCCGCCGCAAGCAGCAATCCTGAAAGGTACCACTCCTGAAAGAGGGAGCCTGAACTTGGAAACTGGAGCCCCCAGGGTCGCCATCGTGCACGACTGGTTGACCGGCATGAGGGGAGGGGAGCGGATACTCGAGTCGCTGTGCCGGCTCTTTCCATCCGCCACTATCTTCACTCTTCTGCACCTGCCGGGGTCGGTATCGCACCAGATCGAGTCGCATCCTATCCGCACCTCGTTCATTCAGCGACTCCCGTTCACCAGGGAGCACTACAGGAGATATCTGCCACTATTCCCGCGAGCCATCGAGGCGTTCGATCTATCAGGCTTCGACCTCGTAATCAGCATCAGCCACTGCGTCGCAAAGGGGATAATCCCACCCGAGGGGGCGGTCTCGGTGTGCATCTGCCTGACCCCCGTGAGATACTCCTGGGACCAAATGGATACATACTTCCCGGAGAGCTCGCCGCAAAACAAGCTCCTCATCAGGCCGCTCCTGAAGAGGCTCAGGGATTGGGACCGAAGGACAGCGGACAGGGTGCACCATTATATCGCTATCTCCGATTTCGTGGCCGATAGGATAAGGCGTTACTATGACCGAGACTCGGAGGTCATATACCCACCCGTTGATATGTCCAGGTTTGCCATAGCACCGGTTGGGTCGGACGATTTCTATCTGATTGTCTCCGCGTTCGCTCCGTATAAGCGACTCGACATCGCGATCGAGGCCTTCAAGTGCCTCGATGCGAAGCTCAAGATCATCGGCAAGGGTCAGGATGAGAGACGCCTAAGGGAGATGGCCCCCCCCAACGTCGAGTTCCTCGGTCCAGTCTCCGATGAAGTCGTGGCGGACCACCTTGCCCTCTGCAAAGCCCTTCTCTTCTGCGGGGTGGAGGACTTCGGTATCGTCCCGCTGGAGGCACTCGCCTCGGGACGCCCGGTGATCGCATTCGGTCAGGGTGGGGTCCTGGAGACCCTCGAAGACGGCAGAACCGGCGTCTTCTTCTCAGAGCAAACCCCCGCCTCCCTCATCTCCGCCATCGAGCGAGCCGAGACCATCGATTTCTACCCAGATACCCTCCGTAAGGCAGCCGCAAGGTTCGACATTCCAGTATTCGAGCGTCGGTTCAGGGAATTCATCGCGGACAGGGTCGGGATTAGATAGCGGCTGAGGCGGTTGGACGATGCTCAATGCGCTCATCTGTCTTATCGCAACACATCGGAAAGGCACGACGACAAACACCACAATCCGGGCAGCCAGCCCCGATTGCGTGTCAGCTTTTTGTTTAGCGTCGCTTGCGAAATCGATGGCCCTGCGATACCTTATATGGGGGAATCACTGTCTATTTAAGCCGAGATTCTGAATTGCAGAGGTGAATTTGCACAGCGATCCATTTTTCAGGCGAGACAATCTTTCCGTATTCAACGCTGATTTCCTGACAACCGACTGCGTCGAGCCGGCCTCCGTCGATCTGATTGTGACCTCGCCCCCCTACAACGTCGAGATCGATTACGGCTCATACGATGACCAATCATCTTATTCGTCCTATCTGGATTTCACCCGGAAATGGCTCGGGCGAGCCTTGGAGGTGCTGAAGGACGACGGTCGGATGTGCCTGAACATTCCACTCGATAAGAATAAAGGCGGTCAACAAAGCGTATATGCCGACATCGTCAGCATCGCAAAGGAGGTCGGTCTTAGATACCACTCGACGGTCATCTGGAACGAGCAGAACATCTCGAGACGGACAGCGTGGGGCTCCTGGCTCTCGGCGAGCGCACCCTTTGTGATAGCGCCTGTCGAAATGATCGCAATCCTGTATAGGGATTCATGGAAGAAGACAAGCGGCTCGAGGAAGTCGGATATAGATAGGCAGGAATTCATGGACTGGACGAACGGGGTCTGGACCTTTCCTGGAGAGAGCAAGAAGCGCATAGGACATCCCGCGCCATTCCCTGTCGAACTGCCCAGGCGATGCATCAAGCTCTTTACCTACGTCGGCGATGCAGTTCTCGATCCTTTCATGGGAAGCGGATCGACGCTCATTGCGAGCGCCGAGACCGGCAGGAATGGAGTAGGCATCGAGATAGATCCGAACTATTGCGAGATCGCGGCCAAGAGGCTCAGCGGGGCGATAGAACCGAATGAGCACAATAGCGAATGACTGTGAGCAACTTTCGTGACTATATATTGTATGACGAGAGAGTATAACACCAATATATAGCCCCCATGCTAACTTACGTTAAACCTACTGCCTTGACAGATTGTTCTTATTGGTATAGCTTCATCATAGCAATATGTATTTCGGATATGCCCTTCACCCATTGGTGGGTAGGAAGCTCTATAAGGAGGTTTAACATGGGCAAATCATCTCGGATAATATCAATTGCAGCGTTGCTAGCAGCTGTCATGGCAGTTCTCTTGGCTGGCCTCGCCGGCGCTGAGCCGGTCCTTTCCAACGTCAAGATCACTCTTTCGAGCGGGTCCATTCTCGACGCCAACGTCATCTATTGCCAGAATGAAGGAGCCGAGTTCCTTCTCGAGGCAGACGGTATTTGCTATGCCTTCGTGTTTGCGGTTGACCCGTCCGGCGAAGTTCGCCTCGCATTCCCGAACCAGGGCCACCCGTTCAACATGCTGAGCCCAAATCAAACCATGAGGGTCCCTGACAGCGGTTACTCACAGGGCGTGGGAGTCACGACCGGGTGGGCGGCGCTCGTTGCCGTGGCCTCGGATGACCCATCTTGGGCGTATAGCTTCAATGAGTTCTATGCGCCGGGGGTCTGGAATGCTAACCTGTTTTCTGCTTGGGCGGGTCAAGACAGCTCTGCAATCGAAGCATCATCGGACGGCACTTCAGGCAGTTGCCGGGCGGGGATATCGCCCGACATGAGAGATGAGCTCAGGGAGGAGATCCAGCACCGAGGTCCATCCATCACTTCCGAGAAGGTCGATGGGATATTGGCTCAGGCGAGAGCGGCTGTCCACGGTTATCGCTTCGCCTTCGAGAAGCAGCGCTATTGCGTTGCGAGTACCGCTTATGCGACCCCCTCCTATTACGGGAGCGATGACGCCGAGACCAGTTCCTATTCGTATTCATGGTATGTCTTCAACGACGACCTATCCCCATACGGATACTGGGAATTCTATTCCGGCTACGGCTACGTCTGGCGTCCGTATCACGTGTCCATCGGGTGGGGTCCATACTACCGCGGCCGCTGGGTATTTACCTCATACGGTTGGACGTGGGTATCGTCTGATCCGTGGGGGTGGATAACCTGCCATTATGGCTATTGGGCAAAGACCCGAAGATGGGGCTGGGTCTGGCTTCCAGGCAGCGTGTGGTCCCCCGCGCGGGTCTCTTGGTACAGGTCGAAGGGTCACGTCGGATGGCGCCCGGCTCCACTGCCGTCGCATATCAGGGTCTCATTCGAGGTGGACTTGGACGACTACTCCATGACATACGTGTCGCGCGACCATTTCACCTCCGACAAGGTGGACAGATACGCCCATCATGGCTCTCTCAAGAAGCAAGGTGATGGCTTCATGACCGATGACGGAGACAAGATGGAGAGATTCCTCGGCGCGACGCCCGACAAAGAGCGTGAATTGGCCCCGGGTTCGGTCACGACCTTCGGCGTCACGAGCAGCGACCTCGATAGCGGCCAGGGCAGGATCTATGGCTACTATAGGGTCGAGGATGAGAATCTCCGCATATTCAAGCCCAAGATGGAAAAGTCCATCCGATATGACTCGAATTTCATTCCGCTTCGGAAGTCAAACTCGCCAAGATGGGATTATAGGCCAAATCCGGACAATGAAAGGTCGAGACCCAAGCAGAAGGCCCCCGATAAGCCGAAATCTAAGGAAAAAGAGAAGAAGAAGTCCTCTTCTCCGAAGGAAAAGCCAAAAGGCTCAGATCGAAGAAAGGCTGAGCCGAAGGAGAAGAAGGATTGAGCCGGCGTGGATAGACCGCGGGGAATGGTTTGAGGCCGGGATCTCTGGCGGCGATCGCGCTGTCGATATGTCTTCTGATTGGCTGTGGGCAGGATGAGCCCTCCCCCCACCCGGGCAGCAGGCTCACCATAGCCCTTCAATCCGACCCCACATCGCTTGACCCCAGGCTCGCGACTGACGCGATGTCGAGTAGGGTGATCGACCTCCTATTCAATGGTCTCTTCAAGAACGACCCAAACGGGAGCATGCAGCCGGACCTCCTGGAGAGCTATAAACGCAATAGCGAGACTTCTTACCTTCTGAAGGTGAAGGAGGGCGTCCTCTTCTCGAATGGCGCCGAACTCACCTCCGATGACGTGAAATACACGATAGAGTCGGTGATGGACCCGGCGTTCGGTTCTCGGAAGGCGGCGGCGTTCAAGAACGTGTCAATGGTCGAGATAATGGACCGCTATTCACTTATGGTCTGGCTTAAAGAGCCCCAGGCGAGCTTTCTCGAGTGTCTGAAGATTGGGATTGTGCACAAAGGCGAGGCGGAAAAGGCCGGAGACGAGTTCGCTTCCAGGCCCGTCGGCACCGGCCCTTTCACACTCGTCGAGTGGGATAAGGGCAGCCATATAGTGCTCAGGAGACGAGATGACTACTTCGAGGGAGCGCCCAGGATCGAGGCGATCGATTGCAGGATAGTGCCCGACACATCGACCAGGCTCCTCGAGCTAAGGAAAGGATCGGTCGAATTCGTCGAGAATGACATCCCGCCGGAACTCGTAGAGGCCTTTCAGGGGGACGCGAAGTTCAAAGTCGAAATGGCCCCAAGCAGCACTTTCAAGTATATCGGGATTAATATGAAGCACCCCATCCTGTCAAGGCGTGATGTGCGTGCGGCGATGGCCCACGCAATCGACAGGAATTCGATAGTCGATAGGCTCCTGCTTGGCCAGGCGACGCTTGCGTCGGGGCTTCTCTGCCCGGGCAATCCGTTCTACCTTCCTGACCTGAAGCAATACGAGTTCGACCCGGCACTTGCACGCAGGATGCTCGACGAGGCGGGGCTTATGGTTGACGCCGAAAAGGGCTGCCGGTTCTCGATCACCTTCAAGACCTCGAAGGATGAAAGGGCGAACCAGATCGCACAGATCATCCAGCAGCAACTCTCAGATGTTGGGATCCAGATGGAGATCAAGTCTTACGAGTGGGCGACCTTTTATAGCGACATAATCGGCGGCAACTTCGACATCTACTCACTCACCTGGGTGGGTATCTCGGACCCCGACTTCTTCTACGACGCCTTCAACTCAAAGAGCATCCCCCCGAATGGGGTCAACCGGGGCCATTACAGCAATCCTGAGATCGATAGGCTCACGGAACAGGGCAGGATAGAGCTGAATCCATCCGTGCGCCTGGAAACCTATAGGCAGGTCCAGGAGATAATCGCCCACGACCTGCCATACATCCCCCTCTGGTACCCCCACAACGTCGCGATTATGTCCAGCAGGCTGAAGGGATTCGAGCTGTATCCGTCGGGTGATTTCAAGTCATTCGCGAAGGCAGAGCTTCTCCCAGCGCAATGATCTCACCCGCCATTAGGAAGCGCCTGCTCATGTTTCCGATCACCGTCTTCTTTGTCTGCACGGTTGTCTTTTTCGTCATCCATCTCGTCCCGGGTGACCCCGCAGCGCTCATGCTCGGCGAATCCGCGGAGCCAGGTGACATCGAGGCCTTAAGGAGCCAACTCGGCCTTGATAGACCATTGGGCGCCCAATACACATCGTATCTTGTGGGCCTTCTAAGGCTCGACCTCGGCCGTTCGATATGGACCAAGGAGCCGGTCCTCGACCGGATTCTCGACCGGTATCCTGCGACGATGGAGCTCGCCCTCTTCGCGATGGTTTTCGCCGTGGTATTCGCGATCCCGATCGGCATCCTGTCAGCAATGAAGCCTAACAGCCTGATTGACCGCCTTGCGATGTTCCTCTCGGTGTTGGGCGTTTCGATCCCGAATTTCTTCCTTGGGCTGGTCCTGATCGTGGTCTTCTCGGTGGAGCTCGACCTTCTGCCTGTTTCGGGGCGTGGGGGCATAGAGCATATCATCCTGCCCGCGGTGACGCTCGGTCTTGGGATGTCAGCGATACTCGCGCGGATGACGCGGAGCCAGATGATCGAGGCGCTCGCCTCGGATTATGTCCGCACAGCGAGGGCGAAGGGCCTTTCCGAGTTCACGGTCATCACGAAGCATGCCCTCCGCAACGCACTCACCCCGGTCGTTACCATCCTGGGCCTGCAGATGGGGGCGCTGCTCACGGGTGCCATCATAACCGAGACGATATTCTCATACGAGGGCATCGGCTCGCTCATGATCCAGTCGATAGCCCGCCGAGACTACCCCCAGGTGCAGGCCTGCGTCCTCGTGATCGCGATATCCTACGTCCTCGCCAACCTCTTCGCCGACCTCACTTACAGGGCCCTCGATCCCCGGATAAGGTTGTAATTGCAGCTTCGCGTCAAAGGAGCTTTGGTGTAGGGGCGGGGCTTGTCTCCGCCCTTTGCCGGACGCGATTCAATGTGACGAAGTGGGCAGACACAAGGCCTGCCCCTACAGAAGACCCTCATGTCGATTCATGGCTCAGCCTCTTGCAGACCGCCGGAAGGGTCAAGCTTCAATCCCTATGATGGCTGACGACCGAGACTTTCTTCCCCCTCGCCCCGATAAGGCAATCAAAGCCCCCGAGCAGGCTGATTGCGCCGTAGAACGTATATTCCCCGGGTGGGAGCGCCGCGGTATCCATCCGCAGCAGCTCGTGCGTCTCGATCGACTTCCCGCAGATGACGTATTTGACCGGTGTGGGTATGGGCCCCCAATCGGGGTAGTAATACATGCTCCCGTTGTGCTCGCACGCTAGCCATAGGAGCACGGGATACGCGCTGCCAATGGCATTAGTGAACGCCCCCGTTACGACCAGCGATGAGTCATCGCTCTCCTCGAGAGATAAGACGAGCTTCTGCTGGGCTGCGCCACCGTCGATGATCCGGTTAAGGCGGCTCTTTGCTCCGGGTATTTCGGCACGCCAAGTACCCACCCACTTATCTCCATTGTGGTCGATTAGAAAGCTCGTGATCCAAGGGCTCGAAAGGCCATCTTCCATGGATATCTGCCGCCAGTCTTCAATGCTGTTCCCACAGAAAAGCCCGCTTTTGGGCTCGTACGCTTCGCCCTGGTAACTCCACCATTTCCCATCTGCATCCTGAACGAAGTTCCAAAGATCCTCCTCGTCGCATAATTTGGTCCTCCGACCATCTGCATCGACTAGATCGCGGCCCTCCTCCGGAGAGCATGTGAGGAAGCCTCCATTGATATCCAGCTCCAAGACCCACTTCGGAATGTTATCGCCCGGAAAGAAATGGGTCCACTCCTTCCCGTCGAAAGTCGTAAAGCCGAAGTCTGTCTTGAACCACTTGACGTCGCCGGGGCCTATTTTGACCTCCGTTGTATAGCTTCCCCTGAAATACTGAGATGCATCATATTTGGTAAGAACATTGCCGCTAATACTGTAGGGGGGGCCAGGCTCCAGGAAATCGGGGCTGAACCAAAGAGTCCCACTCCGGTCAACTATTGGTAAAGGGCCTTTGATGGGCCACAGGCCCGTGTCGGGCGCCACAGGATTGCTATCTCGAATGGCGGCGATAGAAAATTCACGATACGGATACTTTCTGTAGTTGAAGACCTGAAAGAACAAAGTGCCATCCAAGTCCATGAGAGGGGCGTGGCGGCTCGAATATCCGTCCATGCCGATTTGTATGATATCCCTCCAGGCATCACCTCTGCATCCGCAGATGACCGGACAATTGAGGTCATAGAACCAGGCAAATCCGTTCGAATCAAGACCAATACTCCTTGCGTGGTTTCCTGGAGCACGGTCTGAGTGGAATCTGGAGAGGTGCCCGTCCTCGAGTGCTAGTAATCCATACCCCGATGTGCCTATCATGAGAATATCGGATTCAATCAAAGCGGAACAACTGAAGAATGGACTATCAGAGCCCTTTCGGAGTTTGCCGATAGGCATACCGAATAAGTCCGAGACCTTTGTAACTGAAGGCTCGGACCAGCGGAGCATGCTCTCGCGCCCGAATAGCCACACGCCCCCAGATGCGTCGAATTGGATTACTCCCGAATAGGAGTCCCGGCCAAGCACTGCATCATCCGACATCAACTCCCAGTCATTTCCACTTCTCCGATATAAAGCGGGAGGTTCCGTTGTCGAGCACCAAAGCTTATTCTTATCGTCAATGCCGACCGCTTTCACTCCTTGGATATCCTGTACATCCCAGCTGGAGCCATAGAAGCGTACCAAATTCTGCTCAACATCTCGGTGACAAAAGCGGATCCAGACGTCCCCTTGGGCATCGATAAGGAGATTTCCCTCGAAAAGGTAGGACAGCCCTACCGGAGCTCTCCCGTAGCTTACCCAGAAAGATGCATCGAACTTCTTCAATCCTCGGTCGTCATAGCACCAGAGAACACCATCTTGACTGACGGTAACCATATTATTGCCTAAGAAACGCAAACCATTGGCGGGCGTTATGTCTGTCAGGCGAAGCTGCGGCCCGTCAAGCTCTGCAGCAAAAAGGCTCTCGATATGTGCAAGCTGGTCGCTGGTGGTGTCGAATTGGAGGTATATCTCTGATTCGCTCTTCAATCGAGCAGAGAATACTGAATCATCTGGAAGACCATTATCTGTGGTGAAAGTCATCACATTGCCGTCCTTGACCACGACCAACCCGGCCTCGTACGTCCCAATCGCCAATGTGCCATCCTTGTAGTCCATGCACTCGATCCGGTTCGGTCCGGGCCTGATATGTTCTATCACAAGGTCATTCCCGGATGCATGTCCGGCAACCAGCATCCCAATGAAGACCACGTAGGGCACAATCGCCCTGATTCCCTTCATTACTGCTCCAGTATTTTGAAATTGCCTCCTAATTATATTGAAAACCGTTCCAAGGTCAATCTTATTATCGGAAGGTGCCTGGTCAGAGATTAGCTCTCATTGGCTTTATTGCGGGGGTAAGAGAGAGCATCGGAGTATTGAAGAATGATGCTCGCTGGTCTATTGTTGAATCATGATGAATAAGAGCATCAAGGAGATGAGAGAATGAAATGGCGAGTAATTTTAGAGAGGGATCCCGAGACGGGCGATTGGGCCGTTTGGTGTCCCGAACTCCCCGGATGCATATCCGCCGGCGAAAGCGAGGAAGAGGCGCTATCGAACATCCGCGAGGCAATTGAGCTTTATCTCGAGCCTTGCGCGATGGAACTCCCAGACGGGACGCTTGCCCGCGAGGTCGTTGTTGGGTGAGACCGGCATTGCTATATTCATCGAACATGCAATCCAATTAATCGCCGCCCTGAATGGGCGAAATGTGAATAGCCGTGTGTGAAACGCACGGATCCGTATAGAGCATCAACCTAGTTTCTTCCCCCGCCCCCCATTCGCGAAGGCGAATGGGGGGCGGGGGAAGTTTTTTTCTCTTTTTCCGTAGGCTTGCCAAAGGCTGCGCCTACGTCTATTCACATGATGCCCCGCAAGGGCATTAACTGAATAAAGCAGATTAATTATATAGCGATTTGACGAAATCAATTCTGGCCTTGGATCGCCCACAATTTTGGCTCGCATTGTCAAGCCGCGACGAATGAAAGCGGCGTCAAGCCGCCGCAGTCCATACAAGCCCCCCTATTCCCTCACGATCAATACGTAAGCATCTGCTCTTGGGAACATTTGCCGCCCGCTCTTGGTTATTTGGTTATATTGCCAAATAGGCAACGGTGAAAGCGAGGGTCATTGGATTATGGAAAAGAAGAGCAAGGCGAAATATGAGGCGAGGGCCGCGATAATAAAGGCGCTCGCGCATCCGACGCGGCTATTCATCGTCGATCAGCTCGAAGGCGGAAAGCGCTGCGTGTGCGAACTCACGAGAATGATTGGCGTGGATATGTCCACCGTATCGAAGCACCTCTCGGTCCTGAGAGCGGTCGGGATTGTCCAGGACGAGAAGGTAGGCCAACAAGTATTTTATCAACTGAAGGTCCCCTGCGTTCTCAGCTTCCTCGGTTGCGTCGAGTCGGTTATCAAGTCGAACGCCGAGGCGCAGATGGAGCTCGTTGGATGACGGATACAGTTAAGAAAGAGGTGAAGACGCTACTGCTCTTCATCGCAGTCTTCCTTGGGGCATACTATCTCCCGGTCGGGACGCCGCGGTTCGACAATGCGGTCTTCGAGGCGTTTCGTTTATTGAAATCCTACGCGAGGGAGCACGTCCTGTTGTGCCTGGTCCCGGCCTTCTTCATTGCGGGTGGGATCTCGGTCTTTGTAAGCCAGGCCTCGGTCATGAAGTATCTTGGAGCGCGTGCAAACAAGTTCCTCGCCTATGGTGTCGCCTCGGTCTCCGGGTCTGTGCTTGCGGTGTGCTCCTGCACCGTCCTCCCGCTCTTCGCGGGCATATACCGGATGGGTGCGGGGCTGGGTCCGGCGACGACTTTTCTGTATTCCGGACCAGCTATCAATGTCCTCGCGATCGCTTTGACTGCCCGCGTGCTGGGGATTGAGATCGGAATTGCCCGCGCGGTGGGGGCGGTCTTATTCAGCGTCGTGATTGGGCTCTTGATGCACCTGATCTTCAGGAAGGAAGAGCAGGAAAGGCAGACGGCACACGCCGCGATGCCTGAGCCGGAAGTGACCAGGCCACTCTGGCAGAATGCGGTCTATTTCGCGACAATGATCGGTGTGCTGGTGTTTGCCAATTGGGGCGCGCCGCAGGGCGATTCTGGCCTATGGCAGGCTGTCTATTCCGCCAAGTGGTTTATCACCGGCGCTTTCGCGGTGGCCTTCGGTGTGGTCCTTATCGCCTGGCTTGGCGTGAGGTGGTGGAAGGTAGTTGCGGCAGCCCTGCCGGCGATAATTTTGGCACTCCTATTCCCAGAGGCTCCGATATTCGGCTTTGCAGCGGGTATCGTCGGGCTTTTCGTCATCACCGCATCGAGCCAAGGGGAGCCGAAGGAGTGGTTCTCCAGCACCTGGATTTTCGCCCAGCAGATACTTCCGCTGCTATTCTTCGGGGTGCTTATTGCGGGGGCGCTGCTTGGCCGTCCCAACCACGAGGGGCTGATCCCTTCCGAGTGGGTCAATGCGGCCGTGGGTGGCAACTCGATCTTCGCGAACCTCTTCGCCTCGATAGCTGGCGCATTCATGTATTTCGCGACTCTGACAGAGGTCCCCATCCTGCAAGGGCTTATAGGTGCTGGCATGGGCAAAGGCCCTGCGCTTGCGCTCCTCCTTGCGGGCCCCGCGCTGTCGCTGCCGAACATGCTCGTAATAAGACGTATCATGGGCACCACGAAGACCATCACCTATGTCTCTCTCGTGGTGGCGATGGCGACGATATCAGGCGTTCTATTCGGAATGGTGGTCGATTGAGCGGATACAATCAGGAGAGTTTTTTGCATGACTAAAGGACAGGAAGAACCAATGAGCAAACCTCGGTCGAAGGTCGCGACGAAGATTGCGATCGTCGCGATACTCATCGCAGCGGTCGCAGGAGCATTCTATCTCCGGGAGAGCAAGAGCGGCGAGCCCGCGAGCACTGAATCGCAGGTCATCAACGCCATTTGTGACCAGGCACAATCTGCAGCAAGCCTTCCACGGCTGGTGGACCTCGGCGCGGGAAAGTGCATCCCATGCAAGATGATGGCCCCAATACTCGAACAGCTGAAGAAGGACTTCGAGGGGAAATTCGAGGTCGTAGTCATAGACGTTTGGAAGGACCAGGCCAAAGCAACTGAATACGGCGTGCGCCTGATCCCCACCCAGATATTCTACGACGCGTCGGGCAAGGAACTATTTAGGCACCAGGGCTTCTTCTCCCGGGAGGACATTCTCAAGACCTGGAGGAATTACGGGCACGATTTTGGCGAGTGATCGAAAGACTGGGTTTGAGATAGGATAGCCATGCAGGAGCTTTTCACACAATTGACCCACGCCGTAGGGGAGACACCCGCGATCGCCCTTCCCGCATCCTTCGTGTGGGGTGTATTCAGCGTCATCCTGAGCCCATGCCACCTCGCGAGCATCCCCCTGATCGTCGGCTTCATCAACCGGCAGGGCAGGACCACGCCAAGGCGAGCGTTCTGGATTTCCTCCCTATTCGCGCTTGGGATCTTGATCACTATTGCCATTATAGGTGCGATCACAGGAATGGCTGGCCGGATGCTCGGGGACCTTGGGCGCTATGGGAATTACTTCGTGGCTCTCATCTTCTTCGCTGTCGGATTACACCTGCTCGACGTCATCCCAATGCCGTGGTCCGGCCCCGGCAATGTGAAAATGAAGCGAAAGGGCGTGCTTGGAGCCTTCATTCTCGGCCTCATTTTCGGAATCGCGATTGGCCCATGCACGTTCGCCTACATGGCCCCGATGCTTGGGGTCACTTTCAAGCTCGCTTCCGAGAATATGCTCTACGGAATCCTGCTCCTGCTCGCTTACGGCATCGGGCATTGCTCGGTCATCGTGGTCGCCGGGACCAGCACGGAGCTCGTTCAGCGCTACCTGAATTGGAACGAGCGGTCGAGGGGCTCGGTAATTCTCAAGAAGATCTGCGGCGCTCTGGTCTTATTCGGCGGCGTCTATCTCATCTATACCGCACCATAGGTGAATCACGGCGGGGCATGTAGCTACACATACTTGGACTATCGATTGAATAATAGGAAATCGGCTGAAATACAGCTTAGAGTGAGTGTTCGAACACCTCCTCGGAAACTGGAACTAACAATATGCCAGCCGGTGTTTTACAATTGACCGCCACGCCTTGACGCGCGTTGAGACGGTCGCGAAATAATCAGTTAGGAGAGATTGATGAAAAGACTTCAGATACTGGGCGCAGGATGCCCAAAATGCGAGAAGCTCGAGGAGAATACCAGGGCTGCGGCCAAAGAGCTTCAGATTCAATACGTGTTGGAGAAGATCACCGACATAGAGCGCATAGGCGAATTCGGTGTGATGATGACCCCGGCGCTCGCGGTTGATGGGGAAGTGAAGGCGCAGGGCAAGATGCTCTCTGTCAAGGAGATAATGGTCCTGATTTCCGAATAATCCATCGGGACATGCCAACCAATCGATATTCGGGCTATTCCATAGCAATAATAGCCCTTTTGTGAGAGCATTGGCGAGCACCTCGCGATGGCGCGGTGGGGAGCCATTTAGAGAGCCGTCTCATCTTGAGACGCTTTTTGAGCAATCATAGTGTCAGTGATCTTGAGACGAGGGACCGCACGAACGAATGACCATTGATGCGAACGCGTCTGAGCTCCATCACATCGGTGGCGTGCGAAGGGCGACCTGGATTAGCCTCATCGTCAACGTGCTGCTTTCGGCCCTCAAATTGGCCGGCGGAATCGTCGGATCGAGCCAGGCCATCATCGCCGACGGGGTCCACAGCCTTTCTGACAGCAGCACCGACATAGCGATCCTCATCGGTGTGAAATTCTGGTCGCGGCCTCCCGACGACGGCCACCCGTATGGCCATCGTCGCATTGAGACGCTCGTCACCGTGTTCATCGGGGTCGTGCTTATAGCAGCCTCCATCGGGCTGATCTATAACGCGATTGTGACCCATCAGCAGAAGCATACCGAGGCTCCGAGCTGGATCGCGCTCGTTGCTGCTATCATCTCGATAGTCAGCAAGGAGATACTCTACCGCTGGACCAGGAACATCGGCAGACGACTCAAATCGAGCGCGGTCATCGCAAATGCCTGGCACCATAGGTCTGATGCGTTCAGCTCGATCCCGACCGCTGTTGCCGTCTCAGTCATGTTGCTTCACCCTTCATTGGCCTTCCTCGACCATATCGCGGCAGTCGTGGTCTCATTTTTCATATTGCGAGTTGCCTGGAATGTCCTAAAGCCGGCGCTGAAGGAACTGGTTGATGCGGGCGCTTCCGAAAAGGACTGCGAGAAGATTCGTGCGATCGCTCTTTTCACTGACGGAGTTCGAAAAGTCCACGCGATTCGCACTCGATATGTTGGGCCGGGCCTATCTGTTGACCTTCATGTCCAGGTCGATCCCGAGATGACCGTCCGCCGCGGTCACAATATCGGCGGCGAGGTAAAGAGCAAACTGCTCTCCGAGGGGCCGGATGTCACGGATGTAATCGTCCACCTGGAACCCCACGAACCGGAAACAGATTGACGTCGGCTTTTTTGCTCGTGCGATCGGGCAGATGCCGTCAAAGCAGAATCGGCGCGGCTTGATCCACCGCTTTTCTTAGCGTAATTTGTTCCGAAATTAGGTTCCTCATAAGAATCTGTGCACGAGTTTTGGTTCAGGTAGGTTTCCGAGGCAGTGGTATAGTGCGGTGATGTAGTTGCGAGCTG
>JAFGIT010000352.1 GCA_016929465.1 Candidatus Coatesiibacteriota bacterium
ACGGTATGACCAGCGATTGGGGCGAAGTCGTAACAAGGTAGCTGTAGGAGAACCTGCGGCTGGATCACCTCCTTTCTAAGGATGACTAAGGCGAAATCCGACTCGCGACTCTGCATCCGCAGCTCCTATTCTCATAATGTCTCAATTTATGCCTGGGGTTCGCCACGGAGCCAATTAAGAGTAGCTCGCGCTTTATGCGCGGGCTTTTTCTGTTTTTTGGCATGTCGGCGGGGAATGGCGTCTTGGCCTCTTAGCTTATGAGTCGCTGTTCAGCCGACACTTATCTATTTTTTCAGCAGGTCCCGGTCAAACATGGTTTTGGCCATTAGCTCAGCTATTATCCGATAGCCCAGTGGGGTCGGATGACACGGATCGAGGAACAAAGCGGAGTCCGTGTGAGTTAGCAGAATCTCATGAGACAGTTTCCGCCTTGAATCCTGCTCGAACATCCACTTCTGCGCTTGAAGGAGTCTCTGATTTGTCTGCCCCATCTGCTCCTCGGAGTCTGCGCGGGCCTCCACGTCCTCCTTCCTCCCGATCTCGGCCATAAGAGCGCATTGTTCCGCAAGGACTGGCTCTGTATCGATAAATGTAACCCCTGTCGCCTCCGCTGTGCGCCGCATCGCCGCGGCGTATTCATCCGGCAGGGACAAGCTCATCATCACAACTTCGATACCTCTTTCTCGGCACTCATCTGCAAGCTTCGTCAAATTCGCCTCATACTCCGGAATGCCAACTCTTCTCCGTTTCGGTTCGGTCCCGGATTCCCGGTTGTTTGACGGCTCATGCAAGCTCTCAAAGAGCGAGGTGATCGCGCGGTCAAGCAAGCTAAAGACGCGCGAAGCGCCAAGCCGTATCTTCCACTTGGTGGCCAATTGAGGCCAGAAGCCGTAGAGCTCGGCGTCGGTCTTGTTGGGCAAATAGTCTCTGTCGTCCACGACCATGGCGCCCGGGATTGTTCCCGCGTCGTTGTAACAAGCGCATATAGTGACTATGTCCGGCGAGAGGGCGAATCCCTTTTCCTCGAGTGACAGCAGCGCTTGCAGCGAGCTGTAGCCGACAACGCCACCATTAATCACCTCAACTTGTCTAGGTTTGAGTTGCGTCGCCAGTAGCCGTTCAAGAACGCCTGGGTACGCGTCCATCTCGCTCACCATGGCGCCGTAGGTGCAAGAGTCGCCGAGGCATAAAATGCGGAGCATCCCTTCTGGCTTTTCTTGCGATATCTCTTCGCCTCTGAAGCCCAATGAGCTTATCCTGTTCGAAAATGGTAAGTCGGGCGCTGCGCTTGCCATTACGTCAGGGGGACTCGGGCGAGGCGCCCAGCCCAGAGTATCGCTTCTCGTAAGCGTGCTCTTGCTGGCGGCCTTGGCCTCGAAGAGGGCACGGCGCCTCTGCGCAATGCTTTCAACGCCGGCCGCCCAAAGCAGAAGCTCTAGGAGACAGAACAGGCAGACTATCCCGATGACCAAAACCGTGCCCGCCAAGATAAGCCTGCGCCGGGAGAACTCTCCGACTTGCTCCATGTCCTTACGCCTTCCTGTAGCCACCTTAGAACGGTGCCTCTGATTCAAAACTGATATGCGGAAGATACCATCTATCTAGCGGGATGCAACCTCCGAAATCGCGTTTGACCTCAGATTGTGGGTGATTTGAGCACCACAAATTTCGATTGCTTCTCATTCTATAGATCGCCGCCCTGATATGGGCGAGACCGCGGGTAGCCAATGCGGAAGCGTGGGTCACAGCAGGCGTCAATCAGCCCTTGTTTCTTCCTCCGCACGCCCAATCGCCCTGATAGCCGAAAACACTCCCACGACCGGTGAAGAAGGACAAAGCCGCCTCAGCCCATCAGACCGACAAATGACACCTGTTTTTAGGCTTGATCAGCTTATATGACTATGCTATCGAATAGGGAAATAGGTTTTCATAATCGGCAAGAGCCCCGGAGGTGCGTTAAATGACCACGCTGAATGAAAGACCGTTTCATGTTCATTGGCCGTGTCTGATTCTATTATATTCTATCGTCACTTGCCTCATATTACCAGAATTCATCTATGCCGGGGCTCCGACTCATCATGATCCCGCAAACGCGATTGAGGAGAAGCTCCGGTCGGCTCTAACGGAATCATTGAAAGAGAAGGCGGCAGAGGTCTGCAAGGAAATGCGCTGCATTGCGCCGTCGATCGACATCACCGCCGACCTGTCGGAGACCCTGCGAACGCTTCCGGAGAATCTAGCCACCAGCCCAACAGTCCGATGCCACGATCTCCCTGGCTTTGCCGTAGCCGCAGATAGTTGGGCACATCTGGCAGAAGCCTACGCCGCGTCGGAAAGAGGCGTCAGACGCATTACGCTCGAAATGATGCTGAGCAGGAAAGAGAATGTCCTGAGTATTGTGGGTGTTTCGGCAAAATCGGTCCAGGACTACGGCCATCCAGCACTCCAGCTCTCAACAAATGACAGGAAGAAGCTCTTGTTCGTCATGTGCGGAGTCGATGTGTCGCTCAAGACCCATAAGACGTATGTGGTCGATGTCAATGGTCGTCGCTTGGGCGCGATCTACGAAGGCGACGGCGAGCTGGTTCTCGAGCCGACTTGCTCCAGAGCGTGGGTGATGCTCTCCGACTTCATCGATCCGAGCGAAGGGCCCATCTCGATCGAGAGGCTCTTTATCACACTGCCCAGAAGAGCCTCCGAGCGAGAGCCAAAGCCGCTGGGCCGCCTTCGAAAGCAACTCGATAAACTGCGGCCTCCGAATGGGGACGCTTCGGGGAGTTATGTCATCGATGAGGCAACAGGCGAATTCGTGAACGTGTGCGTCAATGCCGCCTCGCCGCATCGGGGAGAGCGAAGCCTTGAGGGGCTTGCGCCGTTCGACGGATATGAACATGCTGTCATGGTCGTCCAGACCGAGGAGCTTGGCACGTATGCCTTCTCTTTCGCGGGGGAACGCGGGAACGAGACGGTGATCATGACCCAGCCCCGAACCCGCTCAATAGTCTCCTTCTGGGAAGCAGCCCGAGCGCGTCATAGGTGGATCATTCCCCGCGTCGAGCAATATTCCTTCGACATCGAGTGGCTGCCCGAGGCAATGCGCTTCGATGTCAGATGTGAGATGGGTCTCACAGGTATTGAGGCCGGACGCGACATCATATTCATGTTAAACCCCGTCTGCAAGGTGAGGCGCTGTCTGATCGATGGGAGAGAGTCGCGGTTCGCTCAACATGAATGCTCGCAGGACGAGAAAGCGGCGATGGCGCTCTCGTCTAATTTCACAATAGATTGGATCGAGGGGTGGCTTCGGATCACTCCTCCTGGTCCGTTGGATAGGACAGGCGAGACAGAGCTGTCAGTTGAATACACAATTGACTATGGAAGCTGCTCTGCAACGGATGCCCTGGGCGCCTCTCATTTCTATGATGATGCTGTAGTGCTCCATGGCGACGCGGTGAGATGGTTCCCTTATGTAGGCTGGAGGCCGAGAGCTCCATTGCGGACCCGTATTAGGGTTCCCAATGGCTATATGGGTGTCACAATCGGCAAATATGGAGGCAAGGTCACTGAGAATGAGAGTGATATCTTCACATACGATGCGACCTTCCCGATGCCGACCTCGGCATTCGTTGTGGGCAAGTTCAAGGAGTTTACCCACGAGACAAGACGCAGGGATGGGCTGAAACGCCCAGCGATCACTATGCTGTCCTCTGGTGATGAGTGCGTGGCGCGGAGGTATCTTGACGTCGTCGCAACAATGGTCGATTGGGCTTTGAAGTACTGCGGCGATTTCCCCTACGAAGAGCTCCGCTTCGTCACCATGCCGGGTAATAGGAGCTGGGCGACGATGCTGACCTTTCCCAACAGCTGCCTTGAGATGGACATCACCAACTACGGCCTCATGAGCCACGAGATCTCACATCAATGGTGGGGAAACGAGGCCGGGACGATCAACCTGGATGATCAATGGATGGTCGAGGGGGGTGCTACGTTCTTCACCTTCCTTTGTATCGAAGACCTTAACATTATTGGGTCCTATGCCTTTATGCTGAAGAACCGCGCCACCTGGATCAGAAGATTCGACTCCCCTCCGCCCATCGCCACCGGCTTCAGATTGCCCTCGGAACTCCGCATGCTCTTTTACTTCAAAGGTGCATACGTCTTCGAGATGCTCCGGATGGCGACCAACAACGACCGACACTTTTTCGCCACATTGAAGCAAT
>JAFGIT010000353.1 GCA_016929465.1 Candidatus Coatesiibacteriota bacterium
TCGGCCTCACGATGGTGAGAAGCAGACTCATCGGACGGTTTGAGCCCATCAATGAGCGTTTTGGTTTCGTGATTCCACTTACTCCAGGCGCTGAAGATATTTTCGTCAACTCGAGATGCTGGGGCGGCGCAATCGACGGTGACATTGTCGAGGTTTCATTCACGAAGAAGCGGCGCGGGCGAACAAGTGGCCAGATCGTCCGCATCGTCAAGCAGACCAGACGTGAGATAGCTGGCAAGGTTCTGAAGACAAGGCATGGGATGTTTCTCGAGCCTCTTTCCGCGAAGCTCTTCTTCGATGTCGTCGTGGTAGGAAATGAAGCCGGGCGGATGGATGACGGCTTGGTTGTGAATACGAAGATCGAGCGAATCGATGCCAGGGCCGGCCAGGTACACGTCACGATTACGGAGGTATGGGGCAAGCCGGATGATCCGGAGGTCCTTTGCAGGATAATCATAGCCAAATACGACATCCCGACGAATTTTTCGGAAGAAGCACTCAGGCAAGCCAAGTTGACCCCGAAGACAGTCGAGGAATCGGAGATTGAGAAGAGAACAGACCACCGTGGCCTGGTGACGTTCACTATCGACGGCGAGCAGGCGAAGGACTTCGACGACGCGGTCAGCATTAGGCGTCTTGATGAATCGTATCGGCTCTGGGTTCATATCGCGGATGTCGGCCATTATGTAGAGGAGGGGTCTGCTCTCGATGAGGACGCCCTCGATAGAGCGAATAGCGTCTATTTTCCGGGCAGCGTAATACCGATGCTGCCATTTGAACTCTCGAACGAGATATGCAGTCTAAAGCCGAATGAGGACAGGCTGACAATGACCGTCCAAATGGACTTCGACAAGACAGGGCAGATCATCAAGTCGAAGGTCTATGAGAGTGTGATAAGGAGCAATGCCAGACTGACCTACACAGAGGTCGGTGTGATTCTCGAGCAAAAGAGAGACGACTTGCGCGAAGGGGATACTGTCCCGGGTTTTACGGAAGACCTTCTTCTAATGGGAGAGCTTGCCGGTCTGATAACCCAGCAGAGGATGAGTCGGGGCAGCTTGGACTTCGACCTTCCCGATCCGGTGATCATTCTGGACCTTCAGGGCGATCCCGAAGATGTGGTCCGGGAGGAGCGTAACCTCGCTCATCGGCTTATCGAGGAGTTCATGATCGCGGCCAATGAATCGGTCGCCTGTTTCCTGACCACGTCCGGTTCGAAGTGCCCATATCGAATCCATGAGCCTCCCGACGAGGAGGGTCTGATTGGCTTGTCCAGAGTTCTCAAGGCGATTGGATTCAGTACATCTTTTTCTGGCGGCGACATCTCCGAGAAATTCCAGAAGCTCGTCGAGAAGGTTCGAGGCAAGCGGATTGAGCGGCTGATCTCGTACTTGATCCTACGGGCACTCAAGATCGCCAAGTACTCGCCCGAGAATATCGGTCATTTCGGTCTTGCCTCGGAGTGCTATGCACACTTCACTTCACCCATAAGACGTTATCCTGATCTGATGGTTCACAGGTACGTGAAGCAGCAAATCAAGGGCAAGTCGAAATTCAATGTTGGGATGGGCGCTGAGGCCCTCAAAGAGGCTTCATACCATTGCTCCGTTCGCGAACGGGCGGCGATGTCAGCGGAGAGGGAGATCGTCAAGATGCGTCAGGCGCAGTTCATGGCAGACAAAGTGGGTGAGAAGTTCTCGGGCATAGTCTCTGGTATGAACGCGAGGGGCTTTTATGTTGAGCTCGACCGGTATTTTGTGGAGGGATTCGTGTCGGTCATTTCGCTGACTGATGATAGCTACTCGTTCAATGAGGAGAAGCAGCGCATCGTTGGCCTCAAGAACGGGAGACAATTCAGGATGGGGGACCCTGTGGAGATTGCTGTACGGTCCGTGCAGATTCCACTTGGTAGGATTGATCTTAAGTTGATTGCTTCAAAGGCTTAAGATATATAGCGCTTATGTCTTCTGTAACAAAGATCATCATAATTTTCGTCGCGGTTGTATTCAGCCTGAAGGTGAAGTCACCGCTCGGTGTTTCTCTTTTTGTGGGCTCTATTGCCCTTGGCCTTTGGCTCGGAATGCCACTCGATGCGCTCGGTTTCAGCCTAGTCGCGGGGGTATTCGATCCACCTAACCTGGTGCTCCTTCTGATTATCGCCGAAATCATTCTCTTGTCGGCGGTGATGCAGGAGACTAAGCAGCTTCGCAAGATGGTCGCGGCGGTTCGCGAGGTCATTCGGAATCCCAGGTTTGCGGTGCCGACAATGACGGCGATCATAGGGTTGTTGCCGATGCCGGGGGGCGCGAGGTTCTCTGCTCCATTAGTTGATGAAGCTTCGCAGGACCTGGATACAGACAATGTGCATAGGGCTACAATCAACTATTGGTTTCGGCATATATGGGAGTACTGGTGGCCCTTCTACCCGTCCGTGATATTGATATGCGCGATTACCGGTTTCAGCATCGGCAAGATAGTTGTGGTGTTTTTCCCCGCTTCGATAGTGATGGTCACGGTCGGTTACTTCTTTTATTTGCGGCGCTTCCCGAAGTTCAAGGCGTCCGACGTTGGGAAGCCGAAGGGCTCTCTGCTTCGCCTCCTGAGCGTAAGTCGAGCCATTATAGCGGTGATTGTGCTCAATTTCGCCTTGGTTCAGCTTCGGGCTGGACTTGAGTCCCTTGGCGTCCCTCTGCAGGGGCTTCCGACACGTTTCCCCCTTGTGCTGGCACTCATTGTGGGGATCATGATGGCCTGGCGGGGGACGGGGCTGACATCTCGAGCGGTGGCTAAGATGGTCTTCAACATGCGGGTTGCGATGAACATGTTGACAGTTGGCTCGATACTGATTTTCAGCCGAGTTCTGGAGGACGCAGGAGCAATCAAGGATATGACCGAGACGCTAAAGAGCCATGACGCGCCACTGCTTCTCTTGGCGATTGCCGTGCCCTTCCTGGTGAGTTTCGTTACTGGCATAGTCGTGGCGTATGTCGGTATTGCGTTACCGATCCTGTATCCGGTCTTCGTCGCCTCCCTGCCAGCATCGGAGATCCCAGCGTACTTGTTCATGTTCTCGGTCTCGGGCTTTATAGCGGTTATGCTGACGCCGGTGCACCTCTGCCTAATTCTCTCCAATGAGTATTTCGAGGTTAGATTCACGCAGGTTGCACGCTACCTCATAGCGCCTTGCGCCTTGTCGATGGTAATTTACCTCGGCATCTTCTTCGTCTACCGAATGCTCTGATCGACAATCCCGAATTGCCCAGATCCGCTATCGCGAAATTGACTTCTTTATGCTCCAGGGTTAGTTTCTCCAACATCGGAATCCACATTTGGAGGGTCTCTTGTCTTTAGAGTTGCGGTCTCAGGTTTGTTCACTGAGATCATTTTTCAGATTTTGTCTGTCTTCCTGGCTGTTCCCGGTCGCCTTGTTGGTCGTGCTTTTGTCTGACCAGGCGACGAAGCTCTGGATTCGCAGCAGCCTCGTTTTCGGAGAACAGCGGCCGATAATAGACGGATTTCTGAATATGATTCATACGATGAATCGTGGGATCGCGTTTGGCTTCCTCTCCGGCAACGACCACCCGCACAAGACGGTGATGCTGTCGATTGGCGCGTTGATTGCTGTTGTTGCCTTTTCCTGGTTCGCGGCCTATTACGGTGGCAAGCGACGGTCAGTCGCCTTTGCGGTGGCGCTGCTCATCGGAGGGACGCTCGGGAACTTGATTGATCGAATGTCCTACGGCGGGGTAATCGACTTCATAGACGTTCATTACAAGAACACATATCACTGGCCTGCCTTCAATATAGCTGACGCGGCGGTTTCATTCGCAACCTTGCTGATCCTGGTCCGCATCGCCAAGCATGGTTTCAAGGAGAACGCTTCACTCACTAAGGAATCCTGCTCTTCAGACCAGGTCCTTCAGCCATCTTCTGAGCGCGAACTTACCGAGGGATAGCAGTGTAGCGCCGAGCACGACACTGAAAGCCATCTCATAGGAGAACGGCGCGATGGATGAGCCGACAGCGGTGCCAGCGGCTGGCGGGTGCTCTGTATCAGTCGCGACCATGACGAACAAAGAGGCTCCCACCGCCAGGCTGCACGCCAGAATGCTCTCGATGTCGGGATCGATCTTGATTGCCTGGAATACCCATCCATGCATGATCAACCTTATCAGCGATCCGGTCAGAAGGCACAGGACGTGGCCGCCGACAATATAGCGAGGATTTGAGCGAATCTTGTGGGGCATCGCGAACACGACGAATGCCGAGGAACCCAGGGCCGCCACGATCACCAGATGTCCCAGCTTCAGCAGAAGGAGCAGCAACACAGCGACGCACGCGGTCGCGATGGCAGTCTGTGCTATGTAATGCCCCCACATGCCCTTCTTCAATTTTGGATCGAAGGCATGCCAATTGTGTGGCTTCTGTCTTTGCTCAGAATTATCTGACATAAATCGCCTCCGTAGGTTAATCAAAGCGTCGACGCGGTGGGCGCTTCCTATTCGAGCTCCCGTATCTTCTGTCCCCTGCCGCCCACATAGAAGATTTTACCCTTATGCATATAGGTCGCAATCTTATCTTTCGCTGATAATTCCCTGATCTCGCCCAGTAATATAGGCCGCTTTCCACCTACGGCGCTTTCGATATCCTCGATCGTGCAGGGCCTTCTTGAAACTAGTGCGAGAATGTCGGAGGCGATGTCTCTGCCGGTATCCTCGGAGAATGTTCTCTTGGGGCCTCCTATAACCATCGCATTCGGCCCGATTCTGGAAGCGAGCATTTTCAAAACCTCGAATGAGACTGGTTTAGCCCATTCTTCCGACCCGGGTCTTTCCACTGTGCCCACCTGAACGAGTAATGGATTGATTCGGTTTACCGCCTCGGTCAGGGCGATCAAGTCGTCCTCCGAGTCATTCAAGTCCTCGACTATCAGTATTTCGAGCCAAACATCTCCATCGAACGCCCGGACGAAATCCCTCTGCGCCTCGATTATTTCGGCAACCAGGATACCTTTTGCTGGGAGATTGACCTTCTCAAACGATGCCTGCCTGGCAGAGTCGAGGGAGGGCACAACCAGGTCCGCGTTGAGTAATTCCTGAAATACTCCCTTGTCTGTTATTAGAGAGCCATTTGTCAGGACCGCGACCTTAACATCTGTGAGTCTTTTTATCTCACGTATGGTCTCCCCGAGTTCCAAATTCAATGTTGGCTCTCCACTTCCGCCGAGAGTGATGTAGTCGATCTGTCGTCCTGTCTTCAGGGCCGAGCTGATTTCATCGAGCACATCAGCAATAGAATCGAAATATCTGCGCCGCGTTTTCTCGTGGACAGTTGTATGACCACATTCGCAATAGACGCAGTCGAAAGAACAGGTCTTGTATGGAACCATATCCACGCCGAGAGACATCCCCAGCCTTCTCGACGGGACCGGCCCGAAAATATATCGCATATCAACCTCCAAAGAAAAAAGCCAGCTCAAAGCAATGGGAGCATATCAGAGCTTCTGATTATTGTAAGCCCTTGGGGTCTCGTTCTTTCCCAGAAAAAATGAGCTTGACGCTGATGCTCCCAATTGATATTTTCATAGTCGCCCGCCTGGCAAGTTCGGTGGGGAAGCTGATTGCGATACTGCGGGTTTTGGCCCGCTTTATGGCCCAATTTGGGCCGATTGGCAGAGCATCGGCAGTCCCACTATCTGAGATAGATCCACTCAGGGCAGCCGCCTGAATAAATCTTGCTGGGAGATGTGCCATGAAATTCGGCTTCGTATTACTACTGGCTTCATTGTTGGGCGTTTTTCTTTTTGGGATGACCGGACTTTATGCTGCTCCGCTTGGATTTGCCTCATGCAGGTTTGATCCGGCAGTCTCAGGAGAGCCTCATTTCCCCGAAATATTGGTATATAGAGATGTCCCAAGCGACGGTGATGTTCATTACATAGCGCAGTTCGGCTCTCCCATATCGAGGGATATGCGGGATTCTCTCCTGAGAACAGGGGCACGAATAACTGGGTATGTGCCCGACTTCGCGTTCGCGATTAGTGCTTCCGGGGCACAGATCGCTGCGGTGAAGGAGATTCCTGGGATTGTGTATGTCGGTGTCTTCCATCCGGCATTTAAATTGCCTCCCGATTTTCAGCCCGAGCGAATTGGGGACTTCCTCTCGTGGGAGGAAGTGGGAGATATAATCGAGGTCAACATTCAGGCCTTTCCAGACGCCGAGATCGAGAGTCTGGAGAATGAGATAGAGACAATCCGGGGACATTTTTCGATTGACGGAAGCTGTTGTGGCCATCGCCGGGCGAGATTCCATGTCTTGATCCCAAGAGAGGAATTCGCAGACACGGTCTATTCGATCGCTCGCATTCAGGATGTCGAGTGGATTGAATACTACAAGCCTCCCGAGCTATTCAACGATGTTGCGCGTTGGGTCGTGCAATCCTATCAGGATGATTACACGCCGATCTGGGACCATGGTATCAAGGGAGAGAATCAGATCGTCGGCATAGGGGACACTGGCGTTGACGCGGATATGTGCTTTTTCTACGACGATGAGGAGGGGCTCCCGGACGACAGTGTCAACAATGACCAGAGAAAGATCATCGCCTATTATGATCTTGCGGGAAATGGTGACTGGGATGCACACGGTCACGGAACACATACTTCCTGTTCGATAGCAGGCGACAATTCGGCAAATGAGAACGCCTATGACGAGAATGACGGAATAGCCTACAATGCGAAGCTAGTCTTCCAGGACATTGGTCGAGGTTCCTCTCTGTCGCTTCCAGACGACCTATATGAGGATTACTTCCTTCAAGCGTTCGATGCAGGTGCAAAGCTTCATTCGAACAGCTGGGGCTGGAGCTACTGGGATGAATATTCGGTCTATTGCCAGGATTCCGATGCCTTCATGTGGGATCACAAGGACTTCTTGATCCTGTTCTCGGCAGGCAATGACGGCCCATACGGCTATAGCATAGGTAATCCCGCCTGCGCGAAGAGCATTCTGACTTCAGGCGCGACGGAGAATGCCTACACATACTATGATCCCGAGAACATGGCGTATTTCAGCAGTCACGGTCCGGTGGCGGACGGCAGGAGAAAACCGACAGTGAGTGCTCCGGGCTATGAGGTCGACTCCGCCATGTGTGACTACAACATAGGTACTTACAACTGCGACACCTGGAAGAATTCTGGTACCAGCATGTCCTGCCCGATTCACGCCGGATGCGGCGCGCTTGTTAGGCAGTATTTCGTTGACGGTTTCTATCCCTCGGGTGAGGCTAATGCGTCGGACTCCTTTATCCCGAGCAATGCCCTATTGAAGGCGGTGCTTGTGAACTGCGCTCAGAATATGACCGGTTATTACACGGACGGTGACATTCCTTCTAACGGGCAAGGCTGGGGCAGGGTGCGTCTGGATAACACGTTGCACTTCTCAGACGACGACCTACAGCTGATTGTCGTGGACGAGACGACCGGACTCTCGACATCTGAGGATACGATCTTTGAGTATCAGGTGGACGGCTCGAGCAGGTTGGAGGTTACACTCGTTTGGACTGACTATCCGGGTGAGGTCTATTCGAATCCGAGCCTTGTCAACGATCTTGACCTAGTCGTATCTGGGCCTTCGGGCACTTTCAAGGGCAGCAACTACGAGAGCGGTCAATCGAAGGAGGGCGGCAGCGCGGACCATCTGAATCCCGTCGAATCGGTTCAGATCAACAGCCCTGAGGCCGGGAGCTATACGATTACCGTTACAGGATATAATGTGCCTGAAGGGCCGCAGTCCTTTGCGCTAGTTGTTATCGGTGCCAGTGAGTTCGTTGGTGGGCCCTGGCCTATGTTCATGCACGACGGAAGTCACACCTGCCAGGGCGAAGGTGACCTGCCCGGATCCGCCGGGGTGAAGTGGTCCTATCAGGCGGATGGCACAATCAGGTCCTCTGCAATTATTGACGATGATGGAGCAATCTGCTTTGGCAGCGGCGGCGGCAAGCTGTATTTCCTGGATGAGTATGGCTCGCTGAAGAGCAGCTACAACGCAGGCTCGGCGATAGTATCGACACCGTCGTTCTATTCTGGAGGTGACGTGTTCTTTGGGGCAGAGAATGGCAAGGTCTATGCGGTTCGCTCGGACGGGACATTGAAGTGGACCTACGACACGGGCTCTTCAATTGCTTCGTCGCCGGTAATCGGCGATAGCGGACGGGTATATATTGGTGCTGAGAACGGCAAGCTCTATTCGCTCTCGAACTCCGGTGGGCTCGAATGGAGCCACGTGACGAGCGGCGCCGTAGTCAGTTCCCCTGCGATTGGCGCGGACGGGCTGATCAGGTTTAGTTCTGGTGATGGGAAACTGAGGGTACTCGATTCGTCCGGAAGTCTCGTCGGGAGCTATCAGGCCCCCGATGAGATCAATAGCTCCCCGTCAGTCGCTGAGCAGGGAGTATGCTATTTCGGATGCGACGACGGCTATCTCTACGCTGTAGATTCCGGCGGTTCCCTCTCATGGTCTAGGTCGATAGGAGCCGCGGCGGGAGCCTGCTCTCCGGCGATCGATGCGGACGGCAACGTCTATATTGGAACGGGAGGGGGCAGAATCAGCAAGTTCAACTCCTACGGGACATTGCGCTGGTCGTATTCAACGGGGAGCGCCATCTGCGGTGCACCCGCTGTGGGGCAGAATGGGCGCATCTCCTTCGGGACCGAAAGCGGCTATCTCTATTGCTTGTCTTCGAGCGGAAGCCTGGTGTGGTCAGCCTACACAGGCTCGGAGATCACGAACTCAGTGACCATCGGTGAAGGCCTCAACTTCTTTACGGGGCTTTCGAACGGGAAGATGCTCTCGATGACCCGGTCGAACGCAGATCCAAATCTCGAAAATGGTGATGTCAATCCAGATCGGGGCAATAAGGGCACGACCTTCACATTCACGGTCGATTACTCCGATAGCGACGAGGATGAGCCTGATTTTGTCTATGTCTATATCGACGGTAGCCCTCACACGATGTCACTCGACTCCGGCAATTCATACGACGGAACCTATAGCTACAGCACCACCCTCTCTGAGGGCGACCACGAATACTACTTCTACTGCGAGGATGTTTGCGGCGGCATAGGACGCGATCCCGAGTCCGGCACTTACGATGGGCCCTCAGTTAATTATAGCCCGACTCTGACTGACGGTCATGTCACACCCGAGAGCGGTAAGGAAGATGATACTTTCACGTACTCGGTCTTTTACTATGACTATGAGGAAACCGCACCCATCCAAAAGCTTGTATATATAGACGGTGGATCCCACGGAATGACCCTTTATTCGGGCGATGCCGGCAACGGCGAATATCGCTTTGAGACAAGCCTGGGTCAAGGCGGCCACGAGTTTTATTTCTACTTCACCGACCAGGACGGTGCGTCGGCACGACTGCCAAAATTTGGCGCCTATGACGGCCCGGATGTAACCGACGACTATGAGCCGGATGACACCTGTGCAGAGTCGAAATCGCTGCCATCCGATGGATCGAAACAGAACCGCTCAATCCATCCCGCGGAGGATATCGATTGGGCGGAGCTAACTGCAGTCACAGGAGGTCGCTACACGATTGAGACTTCCGAGTTGGACGGATGCAATACTCATCTCTACCTCTATGATGATGACTGTGAGACCCTGATTACCGATGATGACGATAGCGGCGATGGCTACGGCTCCAAGATCGAATGGAATTGCGGGGCGGGAGGGTCCTACTTCATCAAGGTCATCGATAGCGACGAAGAGGGGACAGGGACCTACAAGCTCTCGGCGATTGTGAA
>JAFGIT010000354.1 GCA_016929465.1 Candidatus Coatesiibacteriota bacterium
GTATGTTCTTCTGGCCGATTGAGGCCTTGACATGGCTTTATAACTCAGCGCTTTCCGCGATGGCGGCATCGGAGCGTATATTCCAGCTGCTCGACGCGGAGCCCGAGGTGAAGGATAGGGAAGATGCGATTGAGATGCCCGAGATCAGGGGCGATGTGGAATTCAGGGATGTCTTCTTCAGCTATGACGTTGATGGCAAACGTGAGTGGGTGCTGAAGGACATCTCGTTAAAGGCGAAGGCCGGTCAGATGATTGCACTGGTCGGGCCGACTGGCGGCGGGAAAAGCTCGACGGTCTCACTTATACCCCGGTTCTATGAGGCTCAGAAGGGGAAGGTGCTGATCGACGGCTATGACGTCAGGGACGTTACGCTCGAATCGCTGCATAGACAGATGGGTATCGTGCTCCAGGAGAGTTTTTTGTTCACGGGGACTGTCATGGAGAACCTGAAGTTCGCGAATCCCGACATCTCGGAAGCGGAGATTATCGAAGGGGCAAAGGCGCTCGGTGCGCATGAATCGATAATAAAGCTTGCCAATGGCTACCAGACCGAGGTGAAGGAACGCGGCGAGGGCCTTTCACAGGGCGAAAGACAATTGATTTGCTTCACCAGGGCCTTCGTCGCGGACCCCAGGATTCTCATACTAGATGAGGCGACATCCTCTGTCGATACGATGATCGAGATCAGACTGCAGAACGCGATGAACCGGCTGATGCAGAACAGGACCTCATTCGTGGTTGCTCACCGTCTCTCGACGGTGCGGCACGCGGACCTGGTCCTGGTGATCTCAGACGGCCTCATCAAGGAGCGCGGCACGCATGGTGAGCTGCTCGCGATGGGCGGCGAATACGCCAGGCTCTATCACGAGTACATGCGCGATCTGGGCTAGCAATCGCATTGGGCTGTATCTCGAAAGGGATGCAGCCCATATCTCCTTTTGACCCGACCTCATGTAGTAGCGGCGGTGGCTTGTCCCCGCCCATCTACATCTTTTGGCAGACACAAGGCCTACACCTACATGTTGTATGAATCTCGTTTGTGAAATCCATCAATCTAATCTGGTTCACCCATCCCCTATCTTTTGTTATCCTACCATCTCATTGATCATGACGGAGAGACTATGAGAGCATTCTTGGACCTGACTCGAAGCCAGCGGAACTGGCTCATCGGGATCATTCTTTTCGGTTTCATCGCGAGGGTCGCGTGGATCTTCGTCATGCCGTATTACGTCCCCGTTGCTGAGCAGTCGGACCCGCAGGAATACAACCAGCTGGCGAAGAACCTGATCGACGGAACGGGCTACCGATTGACCGGCCTCACCGGCCATTTCGCGTTCTTGATGGGCGATAGAATCGATGAGCCGAGCGCGAGGCGTCCGCCGCTATACCCCGTGCTCCTGGCGGCCATTTATTCAATATTCGGGGAACGCTATCGCGTGGTCTTCCTTGTGCATTGTCTCTTCGATGTGCTGACGATGCTCGCAGTATTCGCGATAGGCAGGCGGCTATTCGGGAGCATTAATGTCGCGCTAATCGCGACGGGCCTCATGGCGCTATATCCACCCTTCTTTCAGCAAAATATCGTCATCATGACCGAGGGCCTCAACATGCTCCTGACGACGCTTTATCTCTGGGCGGCGATCGAGGCAATCTCCGAACCCAGAATCTGGCGCTTCATCGTGACAGGTCTCCTTCTCGGCGCTGCTGCCCTGACGAGACCAGAGGCGTTCTATTTCGCGGTCCCCCTGTCGATTGTCATGTTGGCCGTGTTGTTGGCCCAGAAGGTGCAGCTCAAACGAGCGATCCTGATGCCGGTCCTTATGCTATTGATGATGCTGGTCGCGGATTCGCCCTGGCTGATACGGAATGCGGTCGTGTTCGATAGGTTCTTTCCCGGGACCACGCTCGTCGGGACGAATGTGATGGAGGGCCTTTACATCCCGACGCAGGATGAGAGCAAGGGCATATTGACCTCGCTGCCGCCGTATGTGCTGCCGAAGGTGGAGGGCACGACCGAGATGGATGCGAACGATATCCTGCTCGACGAGGCGATCAAGTTCCTGTTTAAGCATCCCGTCTCCTACATCAAGGCAGCCCCGGGCAAGGTCATCAAGATGTGGCTGAATGCCACCGATTGGCGAGAGCACTACTTCCTCTACTACCCGACGACCAATAGGAACCACTACATCCAATACAGCCTCCTGATCCCGAACTTGCTGCTGCTGGTCTTCGCCTGCATTGCGATGATCCGTTATCGCGGCCGCTGGTTGATCTATTCCTCGCCCATATTGCTGGCAATAGCGTTTTTCACGTTCGCCGAGACATTCCTCGTCAGCGTCGGCCGCCATAGCGTGAAGCTCATTCCCGCGCTGGCGGTGATTTCAGCGTATGGTCTGTATCGGATGTTGCCCGTGGGGAAGGAAGCTGCGGATTAGTGCCGCCCCATAAGGGCTGGGGAGGTTTTGTGGTTGCCTGATCCGTGGGTTTGGCTCGCGCCATCACCCACGGCTATTCATGTGGCTCCCCGTTGGGGAGCGAGGAATGGGGCCTTCGGTGGCGTCGATCCAGGACTTTGCCGGATCACGGTCAAATCCAAGGTCATTCTGATGGCTGCCCTTTGGGGAGCGGGAAATAGATGAGTTGCGTATGTAAAGTTCTGCAATTTGTATAATCATCGTATCTGATAATCATCACACCTGTTAATAATCAAGAAGACGCCTTCATATAGATTTACGGCATAGCCTCTTCGTCCTGCACCTGAGGCTATTGACGTGATGCCGCGCTGGGGCATTAGCTGAGCAAAGCTGATGAATTCGGATGGCAATTTGCCGAAATCAATACTGGCCCAGGATTACACGACCTCGGTTCACACCCGCGGATTCCCATTGTGCTTTTTCGATTGGATATTGACAATTTGCGTTGCATGCATTAGTGTATTAGCAAATACTAATATTTGACCATGGACGATCCAAAAAAAATCGCGAGAATGTTCAAGGCGCTCTCGGTAGAAGCCAGGGTGCAGATAATGCAGATGCTAAAGCGGGGGCCGCTCTGTGTCGGAGCGTTGTCCGCAAGGCTGAAGATTACGCAGGGGGCGGTGTCTCAGCATCTCAGGATTCTGAGGGACGCGGACCTTGTAACAGATGACAAGAGAGGCTGCTTTGTCCATTACAGCTTGAACGAGGAGACTTTGCGAAGATGGGGGGACCTGGTCTCGAATTTGCTCAATGTGGATGACAAAAAAGACAGGTGTATCAATCAATGTGAAGGAGAGAAGCGATGTGTGGAGAAAGAAGAGGATGTGGCTGCGGCTGCCAGAAGCCGGAGAAGCTGAAGACGAAGCCCGAGAATTGCACGCCTGAGCAGGTCAAGGAGTGCCATGGCGACACAGATAAGCACCCTTGCGAGGGCGATGCCTCAAAGTGACCAGTGTATTGAGCGATAAATCCCCAATACACATCTAAGATAAGCCGTTGATTGGCATTTGGGGCGGGAGCCGTTTCCGCCCCTATTGGATAATGGGCGATAATCGGTGGAAAAATCATACCCCACTACGGGCAAAGCACTAATTGTTGAGCGGCTCTGCAAGAGCTATAAGGATACCAAAGCTCTATCGGGGGTCTCCTTCATTGCGAAGCGCGGCGAGCTACTGGGCTACCTCGGTCCCAACGGGGCAGGAAAGACGACGACCATAAATATTCTCTCTGGCCTTTTAGAGCCTGATTCCGGCAGGGCGGAGGTCTATAGAATTGATGTTGCAGCGGACCCAATTGGCGTAAAGCAGCGTCTCGGCGTGGTGCCCGAGGAATCGAACCTGTATCCCGAACTGACATGCCGCAACAATCTGATATACGCTGGTGAGCTCTACGGACTGTCGAAGTCGGAGAGGATGAGCAGGGCAGATGATCTCCTGCACCAGTTTGGGCTGATTGACAGGTCGGGCAAGCCTTTCAGAAGTCTGTCGCGCGGATTGAAGCGGCGCCTGACGATCGCCGCAGCGCTGGTCCACTCGCCCGATGTGCTATTTCTCGATGAGCCGACTGCTGGGCTTGACGTTGTGAGCGCCATGAAGCTGCGTTCCCTGATCCGCGATATAAATGGGGCCGGCACGACAGTGCTTCTGACTACGCACAACCTGCGTGAGGCAAGCGACCTGTGCACGAGAATCCTGATACTGATCGGGGGACGTATCGTTGCAGAAGGGACTCCATCCGAGATAAGTGCGCGCGTCTCCAGCATCAAACGCCTGTCGGTCGGATTGTCCCAACAACTGGACTTGTCTGACATCAGAGAGGCCTGCAAGGCGATCAAATCCGCATCGATTGACGGCAATGAGCTGAAAGTCGATGTGCTCGACGTGCATGATGCAATCGCTCAGATCATGACCTACGTCGAATTGAGGGGTGGCCGAATACTGAGCATCGAGAGCGTTGCCCCGAGTCTCGAGGATGCGTTCATCTCGATCCTCGAGCAGCATGGCGAGGACGGTAACTGAGATGACCACAGCTATGCGCTCGCTTTTCATAAGTCGGAAGGACCTCAGAAGCTACTACGGCAAGCCGCCGCTCATAACCTGGGGACTCCTATTCCCCGCGGTCCTGATCTTGGCGATATACGTTCGTGATCCCGAAAACTACCTCGCCACTGCCCCCGGTATCATAGCCATGACCCTTCTCTTTGGATGCACTTCGATGGCGGCGATTGT
The DNA here is from genome assembly GCA_016929465.1 of Candidatus Coatesiibacteriota bacterium. Lineage (GTDB taxonomy): Bacteria > B130-G9 > B130-G9 > B130-G9 > B130-G9 > JAFGIT01. Next base: position 4,706 of record JAFGIT010000354.1, read on the forward strand.
GCTGACTTTCGAGAAGCGAACCGGATCGCTGCAGAGGCTCCTGCTCGCTCCTATCTCGGACAAGACCATCCTTCTCGGCAAAGGTCTCAGTGCCGCAGTCTATGGGATTGGGACGTCGCTGGTTCTGACGCTGGCCCTGGTCCTGTTCCTCGGGATGAGGATTCAGCATTTAGGTGTATTTGCACTCGGAGTGTTGTTCGGCGGGTGTATCTTCTCAATTCTCGGCCTTTGCCTTGCTGCGACGGTCCGAGAGGTCTTCGAGGCTATGACGCTCCTGAACTTCATACGGTTTCCGATGCTCTTTATAAGCGGTGTATTCCTCCCTATAGAGAAGCTCCCGATTTGGCTCAAGCCGCTGGCTTTGGTCTCTCCGATGACTTATGTGGTTGATCTTTTGAGATTCGGCAGCCTTGGCCATTCATACTTCCCGAATTACTCGATACCGGCATCGATCGCGGTCATCTCGCTCTTTGTAGCCTGGAGGCTGGCTTTGTTCACATTCCGGACACAAGCAAGGAAGTAGTCCCCGCCCTTCTTGGCGCGACCTCGCATGCACTCGGATTAGATTTACGCTATAAATAGTCGCTTTCAAGTGTTACAGTAATTTCTTCATGACCATCAACTTGACTATGTGTTATTCAAGCGGCCATCGAATTGCAGTCAGGGAGGGAGAATATGCCTCGGCTACTTAGCATTTTCTTGGCGTGTGCGTTAGTCCTTTGTTGCTCGGATATGAGAATTCAAGCCGCCGAGTACGATGTCTACTTCGACGGGACGGGCGACTTCACGGCGATACAGGATGCGATTGACGTTGCGAGCGACGGTGACGTCGTAATTGTCCATCCAGGGATCTACTACGAGAACATCCACTTTGGCGGCAAGAACATCGCGCTGCGCTCCGTCGATCCCGAGGATGAGGAGACCGTCACCTCGACCGTGATCGATGGCCAGCAGCGCGATAGCGTGGTGACCTTTGAGGGCAACGAGGATGAGACCTGCTCCATTGCTGGATTCACGATTACGAATGGGCGCGCCGATACCGGAGGGGGAATAATCGGGGGAGATATTCTATCGAATCCAGCGGCCTACTCGATGGCGGAGATAAAGAATTGCGTTGTTACGCGGAATATAGCGGCAGGCTTGTCTTGGGGCGGCGGAGGTCTTTTCCTGTGCTATGGCCCGATTACGAATTGCAGAATAAGCGATAATCTTGCCCTGTGTGGAGGTGGATTGAGTCTCTGCAGAGGGCCGATCACGCACTGCAAGATCATCGATAACTCCGCAACCGGACTTGGCGGAGGGCTCTATGCCAGCTACGGCGCCATTTCTGGCTGCGTGATAAGCGGCAATTCAGCTGAAGATGGAGGTGGAATTTTTCACCACCGGGGGCCAATTCGCGATTGCGTCATAAGCGGGAATACAGCCGAGAACGACGCCGGTGGGCTCTATGATTGTCAAGGAACGATCAGCAACTGCGACATAGATGGCAACTCAGCCGGATGGGATGGTGGAGGTGCCCATCATTGCCGTGGAACGATGAGCGATTGTCTCATCCGTGATAACTATGCTGGAGAATATGGCGCTGGTTTATTCGCGCACTTCGGGACTCTCGATAATTGCTCAATAACCGGCAACTCCGCCGACAATTCCGGTGGGGGGGCCTACGGCTGTGATGGAATTATTGATGGTTGCTTGATCAGAGACAATTACGCGCTTCTAAATACCGGAGGATTGTATGACTGCAACAGCATGATCATTCGCTGCGAGATATCGGGCAATTCGTCAAGCGGCAATAGCGGCGGTATTTCAGGATGCAGCGGTCTGATAGTGGATTGTCTGATAATCGAGAATTCGGCTGAGGGCAACGGAGGCGGTCTTTCATACTGCGATGGCACCATCCGCAATTGTATTACGGAATTGTGCATTTGACACAGATAGTCCTTATTTTATATTATGTTCATAAATATGAAACATA
>JAFGIT010000355.1 GCA_016929465.1 Candidatus Coatesiibacteriota bacterium
CTCAATCGCAGATGTGCAGGAAGGAAACCAGGACCGTCGACCGGATCGAAAACATAGTCCCCAAGCCTGATCAGGCGCTTGCTGGAAAGGTCCTCAACGGATACGCCAGAGGCGACGAGATCCTCGACAAGGTCCGGTCGAGCGCTGATGAGAACGAATGCCCCGTAGTCGATCGCTATCAACGAATCGTCGTCAATCAGGTCCGGAAGAAGGCCATCATGATCTCTCATAACGAGACAATCCACGGATTGCGCCTCCTCGGCGAGAATAGCCGGCGGAGAGATGATTGCAGCTATCAGGACTACTGTGACAAAAAGGGCGTGCGACAAATTGGCGTACTTGGCCTTCATAAACGTATCCTCCGTCTGTAAGGGCCTTAATGGGCACAGGCTGGTACCCATCCAAAGACACAGCAAAATACCAAAACGCCGAGCGGTGATAATGATATTATCTTGGATGGAATCTTGTGTAAAGCTGGATTTTTTATGCCGATCTAAGGCTCCGAGACGAGGCATCGGAGGAGCTCCACTCTCGCCGACAGGCAGGCTGGAATCGGTACAGCGCAATGGTCCCCGGGAAGACTCGGTCAGCTCTTACCGGGTGAATTTCCGAAAAGGGAATCGAGAGCCTCAATGTCGTGAGTTATCGGACAAGGAGGAAGGCTCTCGAGAAATTTCCGCCCATAGGACTTCTTCAGAATTCTCGAGTCGAGGATCGAAAGGACGCCACGGTCGGTCTTGGTCCTAATCAGCCGGCCGAATCCCTGTTTCAGGGCGATGATCGCCTGTGGGACCTGGTAGTCATAGAACGGATTCCCGCCATCGGCCCTTATCTGCTCGATGCGAGCTTCGACTATGGGGTCGCTCGGGACCGCAAAAGGCAACTTATCCACTATCACGCAGCTCAGTGCCTCTCCCTGGACGTCAACGCCCTGCCAGAAGCTAGCGGTCGCGAACAGAACCGAATGCACGTCTTCCTTGAAGCACTTGAGCAATGCGCTGTTTGGCATCTCGCCCTGAACGAGGCAGCGATGCTTGATTTTGTCCTTAACGTACTCGTAGAGCGACTCCATATTTAGCCGGCTCGTTGACAGCACGAAGGCCCTGCCCTGGCTCTTCTCGATGATCTTCACTATCTCCGCTGCGGCCATTTTGATGAACAGGGGATCATCAGGCTGGGGCAGGTGTTGAGGGATGTAGAGCAGCGCCTGGCTTCTGTAGTCAAAGCTGGGCTTGAGCATCAATTCCAGTGGCTCTTCCGCACCGAGGCGTCCGCGAATATACCCGAACGCCCCTTCCGAAGACAGTGTCGCCGACGTCAGTATCACGGTCGGCACCTCCGCGAATACATGACGGGCCAGCGTCTCTGAGAGACAGATAGGAGTGGCTTTCAGCTGGACGTGCCCTTCCTTCGCCTCAGCCCAATGCACCATCTTGGCGTCATCTAGCTCGCAGACTGACTTTATGGAGAGAGCCAGCTCTGAGCAGTGTTGAGCAAGCGGCTTCAAGACATCGACTCCCTCCACACCCGAGAGAGTCTCTGCGAGGTCAGACAAGGCTTCACAGACCTTATCTCTGGCTTCGAGTGTGGTCATGTCGAACATGTCCTCTCTAAGCTTGAAGGTTCCATCCCGCCCGACTGAGAAGTTCACGAAGAAAGCCCTTGTCGCCTTCTGGACTCGCCCTATTATCGAGGGCAAACCCTCAATCTTGACGTCCTCCAGAGAGAGCTGTTTATTGATGCTGTTCACGAGGTCGATCAGGTGTCCAGGCCCCACGGAAATGCCGAGGAACTGCGAGGCCACCTGCTCGATATCGTGCGCTTCATCGAAGACCACGACTTTCCTTGCCGGCAGCATGGACAAATCGAGTGCTATCAGAAGCGCGAGATTCGCAAAGAACAGGTGATGATTGACCACGGTTACATCGGCCTTATCCGCAGCCTCGCGTGCCCTAGCGAGAAAGCACTCCTTTACATACTCGCACTTTTGCCCTACACAGAGGTCCCTTTGAGAGCAGATGTCTCCCCAGAAGACCAGTTTCTCGGGCAGGCTCTTGAGCTCCGTTCTATCTCCGGTAACGGTCCGCTCGGCCCAATCCTGAATCTGGCGGAAGAAACCGATCTCGTTGGGAAATACGAAAAGCGGCTGTCTCTCGAACTCCTTGAGTCTTCTCAAACACAAGTAATTTCCTCTCCCCTTGAGGCAGGCTGATGTGAAGGAGGTCCCCGATGCCTTCCTGAGCAGGGGCAGGTCTTTATTTAGGAGCTGATCCTGCAGCGTTTTCGTCTTTGTGGAGACTATCGCCTTTTTGCCGCTGGCGATAACGGGTATCAGATAGGCGAGGCTCTTCCCTATCCCGGTCCCGGCCTCTACAATCAGATGGCGCTCGGTCTTTATTGCCTCCCAAACCAGCCTCGCCATACGGGCCTGGTCCGCACGCTTCTCGAAGTTGGGGATTATCCTGTCTAAGGGGCCTCCATCGCCGAATATGGAGGCTACATCAGCCACATTCACCCTCGTGAAGCAACAGCGCGGATCCTACCCTAGACCCTTGATTCGCTCAGCCTTACTCTTCACTTCGGTGATGCGGATGGCGAAATTAGAATCGACTACTACCACTTCTCCCCGCGCAATGACCAAGTCCTCATTCACGACAAGATCGACCGGTGTATCGACGGATTTGTTTAGCTCGATAATCGAGCCTGCTCCCAGCTGCAGCAATTCCCTGATGTACATCTGCGTTCCGCCGAATCTCACTCGGACTGGCATCTCCATGTCCATAATGGCCTTCATACGGTCGTCCATCTCGGCCGTAACGGTCGGTGCTGGAGCGGGAGGCGGCGGCCCGGCCGTTGCGGCGTTCTCGGCCTGTGCTTCGGCTATAATATCGTCGAGTGAAAACTCGGAAGATGCATCCCCCGCCGCTGCTAGTTGCTCCACAGAGGTATCGGAATAGATGAATAAGAAGGCCGCGTCGAATTTCTCTGCAACCGAGACTCCGAGCTCTGCACAGAAGGAATTCCCATCTGGGACAACATCTGCAAGGTCCTGAGACTCGCGATCGAATAAGGTGAATGGCCCGGTACTCACGGTGCTCCCCGATGCCTCGGAGAAGCTCAAGTTGACCTTGCCATATATCTGATTGACCAGTTCGAGATACGCATCCAGGGAATCTTCCGAGAGGTCCTCGTCATCGCCGTCGATGGGTGCGCCGAGAACGACCTCGACGAAGGCCTTGGCAGTCTCCTTCTTAGCCAGGAAGAGGGTATCCCCTTCGATTCCCTTGGTAAAGGATGTGTGAATGAGACAGGTTGATTCCGCATCTATGGCAGAAACCAATTCGTCCTTTGAAAAGGAGGCCATCTTGGGCGCCGAGACCTTGATCCCCGAATCAAGGATGATCCCCAGAGTCTCCTCTAGTATCTCCGGCAGGCCGCCAAATACTCCCGAGATACTGCCCGCCTCTGGTTCAAGCTCTCCTGTCGCCGTGAGCGGCAACGTCAGGAAAGCGGCTTCATCCGACATATCGAGCTTCTCCTCTGCCATTCGGAGCCGAAGCGAGGGCGGCAGTCAGCCCGGTTCCGCTCCCTGGGGCCGCATCAGTAATCACATAATAGTCGCTGAGATCATTTCGTCGCAGACTCATCTGGCCCTCCGTCGCCTTCACTCTTCTTAGGTTGTGTCGGCGGTATCGGTTGTTTGCGCTTCTCAATTCGCGAAATTACCTTAACGGCCCTATTTCGGGCGTGTTCTCCTATTGATGCGGAGAATTTCGGCACGCCATTCACCTCAACAGTGAGAGGAGTATAAGTTCGGTTCTCAAGAATGACAATGTCACCCTCATCCAGGTCAACCAGGTCCCTGATTGCGAGCTTGCTCCTACCCAGGAAAACGGAGACTGGCAGAGTGATTTCATTCATGAGCTCATTTATCCAAAACGAAATCTCAGCAGGTCTATTGGAGGCAGAGACAGAATACCAGTCTTGCGTGAACCTGTGGATCACCGGCTCCAGCAACCTGGACGGTATGCACAAGTTCATCATGCCGGACATCTCGGCGATCCTGATCTCGAGGGTCACCAGGACAACCGGCTCATTCGGCGCGGCTATCTGGATGAGTTGTGGGCTGGTCTCGAACTCCACGACTTCTATCTTGATATCGATAGCTTGAGCCCAGGATTCCTGCAGGTCCTTTAGCGCCTGCTTTATGACGCCGTCTATTATCCTGTATTCGATGTCGCTGATCTCTCTGACCTCGGCTAGCGGCTGCCCGGGACCTCCGAGCAGTTTGTCAATTATCGGGAAGACGATCGATGGATTGATCTCGAGCGCCGCATTACCCTCCAGCGGCGCCATGCTCAAGACGCTCAGGCAAGTCGGATCAGGAAGAGACATGAGGAACTCGAAATAGGTGAATTGGTCAACAGAGACCAGGTTGACGTCGGACATCGACCTGAGATATGCCGAGAATGAAGCAGAGCAGCTGCGCGCGAACCTATCATGGATCAGATGCAAGGACCTTATATTGTCCTTCGATAGGCGGTCAGGGCGCTTGAAATCATAGAGCTGCGCCTTGACGTTGCTCGCTCTATCTGCCTTTGACCGTTCTCCATCATCTCGCGGTTCGTCCGCGACCTGGGTCAGTAGCGCATCAATCTCATCCTGAGACAATAGCCGAGGCATTGCTCAACATCCCCTTACTTGAACGAATACATGCTTTGTGAAAGACTATGCAGGATCGGTCCGCTCCTCGTCAATCGATGATTTCTGGGCTAGATCGGCCTCCGCAGCGAGACGTTTCTCTTCCTCGGCTGCCTCTCGTTCAGCCTCGAGTTCGGCGTGAAGCCTCATTTTGCGCTCGGCCTCCCTCTGCCGTTTATATGCCGAACTGAAATGCCAATTCATTGTGCTGGCCGCCAACCACCCTAGCAAGCCGAATATTAGAAACGAGGTGACCAGGGAGTGTGATGTCTCGAATATGTTCTTGTCGCTTACCATCGAGACCATGAAGGTGATAATGCTCGCAACTGCCCCCAGGAGCGCGCCCATCTTGCCCTCGGCAATCCTCACCGGCGGCTCGTCCATTATTGCCTCGTCCGCGGGTCCCGGTGCCGTTCTTATCTCTGTATTCTCACGCACGATCATTCATTCCGTCATTTAACACACGGTTGAAGAAGCCCGATATACCGCCGCTCAATTTTTCCTCACTGCTGCTCTGGCGATCAATTGCAGCCATCACTTTGCGGATAGCAATACTGAAGACCGAATTCGGGAATTCAATCACGCTGGGCCTGCGCATCTTGACTGCGTCCTTTAGGCGCTCATCGAGTGGGATTGCGCCAAGATAGACCAGATTCTTCTCGAGAAATCTACTGGCGACGGACTCCAGATTCTTGAACACAATAAGGCCCTGTTCCTCAGATTTGACGCAGTTGACCGTGACGTATGTCCTGGCATCAGGACGCTTCGAGACGAGCGTCTTTATGACCGCGTAGGCATCGAGCACTGCCGTCGGCTCTGGCTCCGCAACGATGATGACTTCGTCCGCAGAATAGAGAATGCCGGCAACACCGCCTGCTATACCTGCAGCGGTATCGATGATGAAGAGGTCCACGTGCTCGTCGTAGTTGAGCACATCGGAGAGAAGAGCAGTAACCTGGGACTGGGTCAAATTCGCAAGAGACTGAATACCGGAGCCGGCGGGTATCAATCTGAGGCCCTTGGGGCCTTCGACGATAATATCTTCTATGGTCGATTGTCCCTCTATGACATCACGGATGTTCTTGTCCGCTGCGAGGCCCAGCACCACATCGAGGTTGGCCATCCCGAAATCCGCGTCCAACATCATCACGCGCTTGCCCGACATAGCGTAGGACAGGGCGAGATTCGCCGCGATTACAGTCTTGCCTACGCCGCCTTTTCCGCCCGTTACAGCCAGGACTCTCGCCCCTCTGTGCCTCGAACGGGAGGCGGATTCGAGTTCGGAAAGCTCGTTTGATGGCGGATGAGGTTCCTCGCCGGCCCTCTTGCGCTCATTCACAAGCTGTCGCAACCTACCAGCCTGGTCGTTCATTGTCCCTCACTCGCGCGCTCCCCACTAGCCGCTCTCTTCCGAAAGCTATTCGTCAAAACGAACTCCACAATGCGTCCCGGTTCCGCCAACTCGATGTCGTCGGGCACATTCTGCCCGGTCGTGAGATAACTGACGGGCTTTTGCGTCCAGACAACCTCGTTGAAAATGCCTCCGAAACTGTTGCATTCATCGAGCTTGGTGAAGATCACGTAATCGGTCGGTACTCTCCCGAACTCACGTGTTATCTCCACAAGGTCTCGATTCTTGGATGCGCCGCTCAATAGCAGATGCACCTCGTAATACATATCGTTGCGCCCGCCGACGAAGTTTAGAAGCTCAGTCATCTTGGTTCTGTCCTTCTGACTGCTCCCACCAGTGTCGATCAGCACCAGGTCCATGTCGCTGAAATCGGCAACGTATTGCCGCATCTGCTCGGGTGTATCGGCGACTCTCAGCGGGAGTTCAAGAATATTGGCGTATGTCTTGAGCTGCTCGACCGCACCTATCCTGAAGGTATCAATGGTAAGAAGACCGACCTTCTTTTTCTTGAGCATCGTGTATTGCGCGGCTATCTTGGCGAGCGTTGTCGTTTTGCCCACTCCGGTTGGGCCGATCACGACGACCGTCTTAGGCCCTGATTCGAGAAGGGATATCGGCCCGGAGGTCAACATCTGGCGCTTCATGACATCAAAGAGGACCTTCAGAGACTCCTTCTCGTCCACCTTCGAACTGCCCGAGAGCTCCTTCGCAGTGATCGCTATCAACCTTGCGGCGATTCTCTGGTCGATATCGGCATTCTTGAGCCGGCGAAATAGCGCGCCCAGAATCGGCCCGTGTTCCTTGATGCTCTCTTCAGCCCATTGGTCGGTCGCGAACTCGACCAGTTCCTTGATCTCGAGAAGGTCTTGCTGGATGCCCTTGATTTCTTTCGTAGGCTGCTCTCTCTTTAGCCCGGCCAGTTCTCTCTTGAGACGGTCCACCTGCTCCTGCAGTGACGCCAGTTCCCGCGCTTCACTTCCCTTGTGCGCGGCAGAGACATCATCGGGAGCGCCCGTGACCTGAACGACATCCGATGCAGCGCTCACTTCAACAAAAGTTTTGAGTTGGCCGTATTTGTCCTTCCTCTTGATGCGTCTCGTCGAAAGGACGAAAGCATTCGGACCCATGTCATCTCGAATGATCCTCAAGGCCGTGGCCATGTTCTCAGCCTCATATCGCTTAACGCGCAAACTACTGCTCCCTATCGCTTCAAAGTGATGATGCCCAATGACACGATATTGATGTCTGTCGGTATCTCATTGTGCGATAATACTACAACGTTGGGTATGAAACGCTCAATAAGATGCCTCAGATGACGCCTAACATTTGCAGAGCACAAAATGACTGGCACGTCTCCGCCGGCAAGCCTGTCTGCCGTCTCCCGGATCCTCGCTATCAGCTTCTCGGCGACGACAGGGTCCAGCGCCAGGAATGAGGCATGATCGCTTGATTGGACCGAGTCGTTTATTATCTGCTCGATCTCGGGCGCGAGCGCCATCACTCGGAGGTCTCCCTCCGAATTGCGATACTGCATGCAGATCATTCGTCCCAGCTTGATCCTGACCAACTCGATGATCATTGCCGGGTCTCTTGTCATCGTTACTGCATCGGCAACACCCTCGAGTATCGAGACCCTATCTCGTATCGATACGCGCTCCTTGAGAAGGCCTTTCAGCACCTTCAACAAAATGCCTAGACCGGCGCCGCTCCCTCCTATTTCCTCGACGAGCTTGGGGTGTGTCTCGGCAACCTGGTCCAGAATATTCTGCACATCTTGGCGCGTCAGAAGCTCGTCGGCATAGTTCTTCGTTATCTCAGATATGTGCGTCGCGATAATCGTGGAAGTATCGACAACGGTGTATCCGGCGAGTTGGGCCCCCTCGCGCTGGCCTTCGGTTATCCAGAGCGCCGGGAGGCCGAACGTCGGTTCGACGGTCTCCATCCCCTCGACCTCCTCGACGACCGTCCCGGGATTCATCGCGAGATAATGGTCGAGGAGCACTTTGGAGCTGCCTACTTCGCTGCCTCGAAGCAGTATCTTGTATTCGTTCGGCGCAAGTTCCAGGTTGTCTCTTATTCTGACCGGGGGAACCATCAGCCCCAGTTCCAGAGCGAATTGGCGACGAATGGCCTTGATACGTGATAGGAGGTCTCCGCCCTGTGACTCGACCACGAGGCGAATTAACCCGTAACCGACCTCCAGCTCGAGGGGATCGAGCTTCATCAGCGTCTCGATTTTCTCCGGAGGTTTGACCTCGGGGACCTTCTCCTCAACCTTCTTCACATCGATCATCTTCTGTCGATAGATTACAGTCGCCAATCCGGCGGCGAGTATGCCGAAAAAAGCGAATGGTATTCCCGGCAATCCCGGAACAAGAGAGAAACCGATCAGGGATGCCGAGGCGATGAACCAGGGCCGATAGTCGTAGAGGATCTGCTGAGTTATTTCCTCGCCGAGATTCGACTTCGCCGAGGCTCTTGTGGTCATGATGCCGCCCGCAATCGATATGAAGAGCGCCGGGATGGCACTAACGAGGCCATCACCTACGGTCAGGATCGTGTAGTTCTGTGCGGCCCATATCAGCTCCTTGCCCTTGAAGGCGACACCTATCATAAGACCGGCCACTATGTCGATGATCGTGATTATCAGAGCTGCGAGCGCGTCGCGCGCCGTGAAGCGGATCGCACCGTCCATTGCGCCATAGAACTCCGCCTCATCGGAGAGCTCCTCCCTTCGCCTTCTTGCCTCGCTTTCATCGATAATCCCAGCCGAGAGGTCGGCGTCGATGCTCATCTGCTTGCCCGGCAAAGCATCGAGAGTGAACCTGGCTGTGACCTCAGAGGTTCTTACTGCACCGTGATTGATAACCACAAACTGAACCGCGATGATGATCAGAAAGAGAACGATGCCGACCTCGAAGCCCCCTTGCGCAACGAACTGCCCAAATGCCCTGATTACCTGGCCAGCCGCTGCCTCTCCCATGTCGCCCTTCGTCAGGATCAGCCTTGTGGAAGCTATGTTGAGCGTTAGCCGAAAGAAGCTCGAGAGCAGCAAGATGGATGGGAACACTGAGAAATTCGTCGGATTCTGGACGTACATCGAAACGAGCAGGATCACTATGGATAGGGTGATGTTGAGCGTTATCAGAAAGTCGAGAATTGGGGTCGGAAGAGGGACTATGACGATGACCAGGCCCATTATCACGCCAAGTGGTAGAACCAAGTGGCTATGGGACTTCAGTATCCTAGTATAATACTTCCCGACAATGGACTCTAAGAACTGCAATCTGCTATCCCACACTTGCCAAATGTGCTATCTGATCGAGCCTCACTATGCGAGCCTCGCTCCCCGACCTACGCCTGCCCTCTTTGCCATCCTGCTCTTCAGTTTATATACGTAGGCGAGCACATCCGCAACTGCTCTATAGAGAGACTCGGGGATTATGTCCCCGACATCGACGGTATTGAATAATACCTGAGCGAGAGGTTTGTTCTCAACCACTTGCACGTCATTCTCAACCGCTATCGAGATGATGCGCTTTGCTATTGCGCCGGCTCCCTTTGCCACCACGAGAGGGGCCGGAACTCCCGCACCGGTGTATTTGAGCGCGACGGCGATACGAGTAGGGTTTGTTATTACGACATCGGCCTTGGGCACGTCACTCATCATTCTGCGTCGGGCCATCTCGAACTGCCTTTGCCTTATACGGCGCTTTATAAGCGGATCGCCTTCGACCTCCTTGAATTCATCTCTGACCTCTTGCTTGCTCATCCTGAGGTTCTTCTTGTATTCATACTTCCGGTAAAAGAAGTCGAAGAGAGCGAGTATCATCAAGAATATGAAGACTCTAAAGAGCAGTATAAACGCGAGCTTGCTGAGATAGATTACCGTAGCCACGACCGAGAGACTCAATAGATTGGGTATCTTCGAAAGCTCGGGTCCCACGGTTATGTAACCAATCAAGGCAACGACCAGAAGCTTCATCGAGTTCGTGGCTGTCTCCGCTATCGTCCTGACCGAGCCGAATACTCTCTTCAAACCGCTGATCGGATTGAGCTTCGAGAACTTGGGCTGCAGCGGCTTGGCAGTAAAGATGAAGCCGCTCTGAAGGAGATTCGCTACCACCACTATCACGAGGATACAGAACATGAAGGGCAGAGTCGCGCGCGAGTAGAATGAGACCATCCCCCTGAAAATGGACTGCACGGAATCCAATGTGAATTCTTCGGGATTCGAGAGAGAGCCAAGACCCGTCTTGATATTGTTGGAGATGGTGGATAGGAATCCCGACCCCATGATCCAGAAGTAGAGTATCGCAGTCCCTAGTACCAGGGCCGACGGGAACTCCTTGCTCTTCGCAACCTGGCCCCGTTCTCTCGCTTTCTTAATGCGTCGGGGGGTTGCTTCTTCTGTTTTTTCACCTTTTGGAGTGGACAGAACTTACCCCCCAAATAATGTCAGGACCGCAGACAGGTCAGAACGCATGCCTTCGAAGAGCTTTACCACCTCATCAACGAAGTAGATCATCGATACGCCGAGCACAAGGAGCCCGATACCGATCTTGAGGGGAAAGCCCACTATCAGGATGTTGATCTGCGGAACGGTTCTGGCGATAACGCCCATCAGGACGGTGATCATAAGTAGTATCACGATTCCGGGAGCCGCTATCTTCATGGCAGCAATGAAGAGGTCGCGCATGACGTTGACGCCGAGAAGGCCAGCAGACCTGGGCAAGACAACGGCAAGTGGCTGAACGGCCTGAAAACTCTGCGCAAGCGCCTCCAATAGCCAGTGATGAGCGTTGATCGTCACGAATATCAATACGGCAAGCGTGCTCTGAAAGAGCGCTATAACCGACATCTGCGACCCGGACATCGGATCCAAGACGTTTGCAATGGTAAGTCCCATCTGCATCGCAACTACCTGCGCGCCGATCTCAACCGCTGTAAGGGCTGCGCGAGCGATGAAGCCGAGTACTATCCCGATCGCCAATTCCCCCAAGAGGCCGAAAGTGAGCTGAATCATACTCCCCGGAATAACGACCGAATCGACCGGGATGACAGGAAAAAGAAGGAAGGAAACCAATACGGAAAGCCCAATCTTCATCTGGTTCGGTATCATCGTCCCGCCCAATATCGGGGCGATACCGATCACTCCGAGCGTTCGAGATAGGACGAGAAAAAAAATCTGAACTTCTCTCAAGCTGAAGCCTAGGAGCTCCATGGACGCGCATCATCTCCCGGCAATTGAGTAAATTGAAAAACCGCCCCAGGACGAGTCAAAGCCCGGTCCCTGAATGACAATCCCCGAGCCGCGCTAATCTTCTGCCGCACTATCTTATATATGCAGGGAAATTCGTGAATAACTCGGCGGTGAAGGCGATAAGAACTCCCATGATCCACGGCAGAATGAGAAGCAGCGTGACCATCACCACGAGTATCTTCGGAATGAATGTGAGACTCATATCCTGTATCGAGGTGACAGCCTGGAAAATGGAAACCAGGATGCCCGTCACGAGCCCCGCCGTGAGAAGAGGAAGCGCAACTAGCAGCGCGGTCTTGATGGCCTTGAACGCAAACGCGCTGACGAAGGTCAGCGTCATGGTCTTTCTCCCCGAAAGCGAAGTAAATCAGCAACCACAAGCCTATAACCGAGAGTTTGCACCAAACCGCGCGAAAGTCAAGTATCGAAAGTCACCACATATTGAAGTGCGGCGCACCGGCACCGCTTTGGCTTGCGGTGACCCGGCGCTATAGGAAATCGATCGGCCTCAAGAGCCGGAACTCATCTGTAGCCGATATGCCGCAGTAGAAATGCACTGGCTCAATCGCTAGTCCATAGGGTAGTTCTGTCTCTATTAGCGAGTAGCGCTCGAGGCAGAATTTGACCGGGATAGCAAGCGATATACCCGAGAGCGTTGATGTGAAGTCGGGATAGAACAACAGCTGCCCGTCACCGAGGTCGCAAGCGATATAGATGTCGATGTCCTGTGCAGGTCCTGGATTGGCTAGTGTGAAGGTGACCTTGACCTCTCCAGAATTTCCGGCATTCGGCTTATTCCATCCGATTGATTGGATTGGATATGGCGGGGTGGTCTCGACGTTCGACGGCTCATAAATTCCGTCGAATAGCCCATCGCCGTCACGATCGAGGCATAACGTCGGCGATTTGAGGTCTGAGCTGAGCGATTTTATCGTAATGATGCTCTCTTTCTGGAGCAAGATGTTGTTGAAAGTCGATACTTTCTCGCTGCCAACGGAGGGCATCTGCATAAGATCGAGCGAGTAGGTTCCCTCGCGTTCGGGTTCCATCCATGTATTCCCCCATTTCGAGCCGTCGATACCGAAGCAAGTCGGGGCGCAGCCTTCGTCTTCGGAATAGAAAAAGGCGAGAATCGTATTAGTCGCGCCGAATCCCTTTCGCTCGAGATTTGCGGAGGTGAAGAGGTTGTAATGCCGGACGAACGAGCAGATGAACTCCCTCAGATCCTGTGCGGGAAGTGCCTCTAAACGGCCCAATGTCAGCGATTCTCGAAGGTACTCAATCCCAGCGATCAGGAGGGATGACTGCCCCTTCACAAACGTGGAATCCCAAAGCAGCTCGCCTACTGGCGAGCCCTCCCAGAGCAGTCCATTCCCCATTACAGCGTAGTGCTGGGCTTCATACTTTCCGACTGCTTCCAGATCCCATCTTGCCAGGGCCATGTTGGAGGCGGACGCGCAGAACGTTGGTGTCACACCTTCAAGAAGCTCATGGTTATGGAACCACACCATGCGGTAGTAGTGGCCGGGGGATGCCCATCGCTCGGAGAGACCGCCCCTGAGCGATGCCACGGCTTCGGCCAGGGAATTTATGTACTCATCCTGATTTGGCACGACGGTCTTGAATTCATAAACCTCCGAATCGAGCAACATCCCAGCGTCTGAATTGTCCACAAAAAGCAACACATTGAAGCGAGAGGCCTTCTTCACGGTCGAGAGAATCACTATCTCACGCTCGACACTGAGTATCTCATTGGGTTGCATAGGCCCGGTCCCGAACCGAAGGTCTCCATCTGACCACCAGCTGACATTCTCGGACGGATCATCGCCGCACGAGGCCTCAAGCCACAGCGCACAATCGAGGTTATATATGGGTACCATCCCGGAATAACGTAGATCGAAGCTCAATGTGCATGGTTCCCCAACAACGGGAGGATCGGGCGAAAGTGAGAGCGCTTCGATCTCCAAGTCGCGAGAAGTAGTCACATCGAAGATAAAGAGCCAGGTCGGCCCCTCCGTGACGTTTCCCTGCTGGTCGATGGCATCAATTCGCCACTCGATTGCTCCTTCGTAGAAAGGAAAGAAAGTGAATGAGCGCTCTTTCAGTCCTTCGGCCTCTTTCCACATCCTGCCATAAATCTCAATCCAGACGTCGTACGATATAACTTCTCCGGGGTCCGGGTCCTCGCACTCCCAGGTCAACACGACGGGAGAGTGACGAACGACGCCGAGGTTCGCAGGATCCGGTTTCCAGGGCACGGTTGGAGGTGTCCCACCTTCGGGCGCTCCCTCGGTCAGGATGGATATGCCGCCGTATCCTCCGGGAATCCACTTGCGGTTAAGGCTATCGACAAAGACCTTAGAGACAGGACCGTCGAAGGCTATCGCTGAGTTGGAGGTACCGTAACGCCGCCACACAGAGCCGTCGTAGGAGAAAACTCCCGAGACATACGTCGTGAACCACGCCACGTCGTTCTTGTCCAGGCAGACATCATAAATGTATGGCTGATACTGGAGATTGACC
>JAFGIT010000038.1 GCA_016929465.1 Candidatus Coatesiibacteriota bacterium
ACGGCAGCTTGGCGCCCCAACCAGATGTGCTCATGAGCCAATCAACTTCCGCAATCGCTTTCTCCTTGGCTTCCTCGAGCTCCTTCTCATCCGTTGGAGTGAACTCCTCGAGGCCAGACATTTTAACAAAATTGTCAAAGTTCGAAGGCGTGCAGTAGAAGACAACCCAGTCCAAAGCAACGTCCTTCAATTCTCCGACGGATTGGTCTTTGCCCAACAGATTCTTCGTGTGTCTCTTCAACTGGTAAGGCTCTTGGTCGGTTTCCCAGTCCTTCGCAAGCTTCGTGGGTGGTTTATAATTCATTACGGATTTCCCATAAACCGCCCCACCTATGATCTTGTCATTTCCAGCGTACAGGGGATAAAGGCGACCATCTGCCATTTCTATGTGCATCTGGTCATGGTCGAGATTGATCTTGTCGAAGCGATACGCGACTTCTTTCCTCGTGTGAATGAAATACACGTGCTCGAATGAGTAATCTATCTCTCTGCTCTTGATGGACCATTCGTCATCTTCTTTGGCGAGCTTCATTCGCCACACTTCGATCCTCGGATCATCAAAAGTTCCGCGCACAACGAAGAGGGTACCGGTGGGGACACCGTCGATCTTCGCGATGTTAAGGTCATCCTTGCTGGGAATCACGACGTTGGGGGAGCGTTCCGGATCCTCATACCACTCCTTGTCAGCCCAATTCCTCTGCTCGTCGGTCAATTCGACCTCATCCTTGGCTCCTTCTTCAGCCTTCTCCTCCTCTTCAGGCGGCTTCCAAGGATACTTGACGGAGTCAATCCCGTCCGTTTCTAGCTTCTTCTCGAGTGCCTCGAACAAGGTCTTTATGTCAGCCTTGTCCTCCTTCGAGACTTCTTTGCTCTCATCCAACCACCAGGTGCAGCTTCTGTCCTTGGAAATACCTGTAAAGGTGGCCGAATCTTCATCTCCCTGCGCTGCCGCCGCGGTGCCAAAGGCAAATAGCACAGCCAGGAAAACAGCTATAACGCCTATACAAGACGCGCCATGAATGCTGCTTCTCATCACACTTCCCTCCAGATTAAGATGTCATAGGTTAGGTTGACTGGTCAAATGCTTAATAGTAACTATTATCAAAACAAATAATATGTACACTTGTTTCACCAGAAGCCGCACAAAGGTGCACTTACAGCACACTTCGGCTATTTAAGCACCTTAAATGGCTCTTTCACCTCAACTGCCTTGTTGCTGAGTTCATCCGTGATTTTAACGAAGAGCGTGTAGTCGCCGACGTCAAAGTGGTTCTGCTTCGTCACCTCGAAGGAGTAAAGATGGCTCTGATTCTTCCCCGGGACCCGCTCGCCTGGGACTTCACTCTTTATCACTCGTCTTTCACCAGTTCGTTTGAACTTGTATGTAATCTTGAACCTTGGCTTGCTGGCGTTGTCCACCATCAGATTGTAGATGTTGAAGTAGACCGACAGAGTATCCCCAAGGTGGTATGTCCTGCTCGGGTGAGGCGTCACGATCATATTGAGCGTGTCCTTGAGGAATCCGGAATCATCGCCTTCCTTTGCCTTCTGAACCTCCTTGCCGAACTCGATGCTGCTTACTCCAAGCTGCCCTTCTATGGGAGATTTCACCTCGAATTCCCGCTCCTGAATACCGATCTTGCCGGTCAGGTTGTCCTTGACACCCACCTTGAAGGTATAGGATCCGGGGTCAAGGTTGACGGCTGAGACGAATTTGCTCGAGAGCAAGGGGTCCTTTGTTTCCTTCAGATCCGTTACTCGCGTTGATCCTCGATTTGCTGCTTCCTTCACGACCTTGCCTTCCTTGTCCAGGATCCTCACCGCGATGATAAGGGACGTGGCGAGCTCGCCGGGGGCTATCTCCTTGAATTCGAGAGCCGAATTCGGGATGTCATAATAGACCTCTATCTTCGCTCCAGGGGCGTCGTAGAGCTTGAAAGCAGCTATGTCGAGAGTGAACGCTATCTTTTCTCCCTTGTAGTCCTTGGCCAAATCCAGCGGATTATCAACCGCGACAGGTGGGGGAGTTTCAACATTTTCTGCCAGCAGAGCCATCGGCGCGATCAGGACGCAGCCGACTGTGATTACAAGTGAAATTAGAATTCTGAAGGACCTCTGCATTTGAACCTCCTGTTAATCATTTAGGACAGCTCCTTGAGATGAGAATGTTCAGAGGTACCCCTCCTGGCGCCATCCTTGGTTATTTAATACCGCTCCCACATCCGAATCTCCTTCTGAGTCGGAATAGAGA
The DNA here is from genome assembly GCA_016929465.1 of Candidatus Coatesiibacteriota bacterium. Lineage (GTDB taxonomy): Bacteria > B130-G9 > B130-G9 > B130-G9 > B130-G9 > JAFGIT01. The sequence goes on from JAFGIT010000038.1 coordinate 2,252, forward strand.
TGTTTTTCACGTTGAGCTGCCGCAACTCGTCAATGACCGAGATCATGACCTGGTATTTGGCGGCCAAATCTGATTTGATCAAGACGAACTTGTTGGGATTTCTGTCCAACTTGGGCATCAGGTACGGCTGAATGTCGGCGATGCTCGATGGCACCCCGTCAATCGTGATGCCCCCATCCGGGCCAATCTCGATCAGGACTGCTTCTGCAGTCTTCGCTTCCTCGGTGCTCTGCTTCTTCGGCAGGGTCATCTCCAGCCCCCTGGTGGTGCCAAAGACGGTCGTCACCATAAAAAAGATTATCAGGAGAAAGGCGATGTCAGCCGTGGATGAGGAGTTGATCTCCTCATCGACTTTGAGTCTCGTTCCGAACTTCACGTCGATGTCCTCCTGCCGTCAGCTGTGAACGCGCTGCTCGGTTAGAAGAGAAATATTGCGGGCATTCACGTCGCGGAGTTGCTCCATAACCCTATCGACATATCGATATTCGACGTCTTTTGAGGCCTTGATCGTGAATTGCGTGAGAGGTCTCCTGGCGACGAGATTGAGCGCAAACACAGTCACATCCTCGATACCTCTCAGCTCGGGATTCCTGTCACCTTCAGAGAGAAAGACCCTTCCATCGCTGTCAATTACGATTATGGCTGCCTCTGGATATGTGGCCTTCCGCTCAATGCTCTCAGGGAGATTGACCTTCGTCTTATCAACGCTGAACGTCGTCGTGACTATGAAGAAGACTATCAGGAGGAAAGCTATATCGCCCATCGATGATGACGGGATACCAGCCTGAATAGCCCCTCTACGCCTGAACCTCATTTCAGATGGTCGAGAAGTTGAGAGGTGCTCTCTTCCATTCTGAGCGCGGATTTGGCTACAACACTGGTGAAATAATTGTACGCTGCAAGCGCGGGGATGGCGATTATAAGACCCGATGCCGTGGTTATCAGCGCTTCAGAGATACCCTTGGCGACCAATCCGGGATTCGAAAGGCCGGCCTGTGCGATAACACCAAATGATTTGATCATGCCCGTTACCGTTCCAAGGAAGCCCATCAAGGGTGCGATATTTGCCACGCTCGCAAGCACCGGAAGGCCTCTTTCCATTTTCGACATCGCGCCCGAGCCCGCTGTCTCGATGGCCTTTTCAACCTGCTTCCTGCCCTTGTCCCAACGAAGAAGTCCTGCTTTAATCACCGCTGATATGGGACCTCTGGTCTTCTCGCAAAGCTCTACAGCCGCATCCGTCTTACCTTTGCCGATGAGTTCATCAATCTTTGTCATGAACTCGCGGACGTTTATGCTGCCCCTCCAGAAGACGATTCCTCTCTCTGTAGCAAAACCTAGGGCTATCAGAAGAGATATGAGCAACGGCCACATGACCGGGCCGCCATTTTCGAAGTGCTTGACCAACGCTGGCGTCTTATCACTCTTCCCCTCATCTGCCGGGGCATCTGTCTTCTCCGCAGGCTTCGCCTCACTCGAAGACGGCACCACGGCACCGGCCGCAGCGCTGGTTGCGGCGGTCGAAAGCGTGGATATGGTCGTCGTATCGCCTATTTCCGAATCGAGGAATTCGTCCAATTCGAGGTCCTGATCCAGAGGGGGCAGGCCGTCTGTTTGCCCGTGGACAAAGGCAACAAACGATAGTGCAAACACAGCGCCGAAAAGCATCGCAGCTGCTATTAGCTGTCTCTCTCGTCGCGAAGAGCCTGAACTTCTCACTTATCTTCTCCCGGTTATAACATCCAAAAAAGGCTCAGCAAGTCCA
>JAFGIT010000356.1 GCA_016929465.1 Candidatus Coatesiibacteriota bacterium
ATCTTGAAGAAGGCGTGGTCCGGTTCACTCGACGGATCCCAGCTGAATCGAAGCGTGCCGGTGCCAATTCTGCTGCCTCGGAACGCGATCGTATCAGGGGCGTCGAAGTCGAATTCGCCTGATGTTCTATATTGGAACAGGTAGGGTTCATCCATCGAGTTGCCTGTCTCGTCAGCGAGGGAATCGCTCAACATTGCAGAAATCGTTGCACCGGATGGGAAGGAATCATAGGGCGAGAAGATGATGCAAGACGCATCGGAGTCAAATGTGAGTTGCCCTGGCCAAATGCCTCCCGGATTGCTCTCCACAATTAGCATATCCGGTGTCACGCTATCTGAGGAAACGTCTTCCGATACTCTGATGAATACGTGTGTGTTTCGCGGCACATTCCGAGCTCCGTCAACGGGGATAGTGGCTACCACAACAGGTGGAACATCGTCCTCCGCGATCCGGAATGTCCACGAGAAAGACTCCATGGTGTTAGGCGGCATCGATTCATCACTTGCGGAGATGGTCACCTGGACCTCCTGACCGTAATCCAGTATCCCGGAATCGTCGGTGTAGTTGACCTTTGCTCCCCAGTGGATCATGAAGGGCGCCGGCGCCGCCGGATTGACCACTTCACCATTTATCGTCATGCGGAGCGAGTCAGGGTCTATTCTGCCGCAGAAATCTCTAATCAGGATGGAGATGCCGCTCGATGTTTGCGCGAAAAGGTCATTCAGGGAGACGACTGCCCCATCCGGCGGGTAGCAATCGACGACAAACGGTGGCCAAATGTCTTCCCCGATCGAGAAGGAGAAAGCAAACGGCTCCATCTGGTTGGGCGGGGAGGCGAGGTCTGCACCGGCTATCTCGATTTCATAGTCCCTGTTGAAACCAAACTCACCGATCCCTGCGTAGGTCAAAAAGCATCCAGTCTCGTCCTGCTCGACACGGGCCTCGACCGGTTGACCATTCACGGTCATCATCAGACTGGTTGCATCAATACCGGCGGCATCATCCTCAATGACGGCAAAGACGGAGAACGGGTCCTCTGGGATATCTATGGCGCCTGAGGGGCCGTAGTCAGAGACATAGGGCGGCTCCACGTCGGGCGACGCATCTTCCGCGACTTTGAAAGTGTAAGCAAGGGGCGACATCTGATTCGGCGTTGAGAACCTATCCGAGCAGGAGAGCTCGACCGCTATCTCTGAGCCTGGCTGCAAGGGACTCTCAAATGCGTACTGCACAACCAAGGAACTTCCGAGCTCCTCCGTCCAAAATTCGACCTCATCGCCTCCTACTATGAGCGAGACGCTCTCCGGATCCACCCCCGTCCCCTTGTCTGCCAATTCAATCGATATCGTGGGATTCGACACCGAAGTGCTGCCGTATGGGCTCGGCGACGCACGGACGGCTGAAGGTGATTCAGCGTCTCTCAGCCATCTTATCATCCTCATGAGAATCTCATCTCGGGCAGCCCTGTCGCCATCCAGGCCGATCAATGACTCGATAACGAACGAGAGAAACACCATCCGATAGGGTAGCGTAGTGCCGTCCGCGGGGAGCCTTACCGCCGCGGCATTTACGAATGGGCCTGAGCTCATCGTCACAAAAGGCTGCGCAAAGTCATCCAGCGGCCGGACGAGCATGAAGTAGTCCCTGTTGCCGAGCGGTGATTCAGTGGAGAAGGACATACCATCCCCGATAGGGTCATGCGATGCCCCGATAGTCAGAAGGGCACGTGTGTAATAGTCATAAGCCACATGTGTGTAATCTAGAAGGAAGCTATCGTTGGTCTGATACGCATACTCACCAGCAGACAGAAGCAGCGCTCCGCCGGCATTGAGATACTCCATCATCCTGTCGGCAGCGTCACCGTAGAAAGAGGTAAAGCTGTTCCCGCCTATTGAGTAGATGACAACGTCAAAGGACAACATAAGCTCTACGGTCGGCAGCGTCGCGGCTTCAAATAGACTGAACGTCTCGTATTCTAGTTCCAGGGCATCCAGAGACTCCATCACATAGGGAGCAGTGCTGGGATTGAAAATGGAAACGCTATCGTCGATGAAGAGGACCGTGGGCGGGTCCTCGGCGGCGAAAAGGCCAGGTGAGACGCCCAGCGCGATGAAGATAATTGACAGGATGATAGCGATTCTAAAAGGGACGTAAGCCAATTCCATCGATTTTACCGCCTTGCTTCGGGCTTCAGATTAGCGCGATACTCCCGGTGACCCACGGAGTTCGAATCGCGCATCCTAATCAGTGCAAGAGGCTCCAGATGCGGAGGCGATGTGTTCGCGCAGTTCGAGATTATTGATACATTTCCTGCTTCATCAATAGTCTTGATTGAAAAATAAGATGTCTCATCAGTCTGGGCAAGGGTCAATTGCAGGTTTTCAAGAGTCCCGGGGAACGACGGAAGATACAGCACTGGCACCGATGGTGCTCCGTCGAAATCCTCGTCATTTTCTATCGGACTGCTCGAAATTCTTATATCGTAGCCGCTCGCGCGTCCTTGATGACCGTCATCACCCGGGGCGGTCCAGCTGAGTTGAACCTGGGCACCGTCATTGCTCAACGCGGCGCTCAAATCCTCAATACCCGCAGGGGGGATCCGATCGGCGAAGTAGTCATACAGCTTGAGACAATGAGCGTCTCCGAATGGTCCATCATCGCCATAGCCTCCATGCGTAATTAGATAGGCACTCGAATCATTGATGATGCCCGATGGGACCACAACCATCGGCATCGACCGGCGAGGAGATGGTGAATATCCAGTCACGGTTGCCGCTAAATCAGTCCATTCGTTTGTGAATAGGCTGAAAGAGTATAGCTCATTCGACGGCACCGGCCAGCTCAGTTCTCTATCGAGAATCCGTCCCCCAAACACCACCAATCTATTGAGATTCTCATCGATAACCATCGCGTGCTGGAATCGCTCCATGGGGAGAGAACCCGATGTTGGAAGAGAGACCCAGACTAGCTCCTCTGGGTCGAACATGTAGCTCTTGCTGCTCACGCCGTTCTCGCCCAGGCCGCCAAATAGGTAAGCGCGGTCGATATACGGGACATAAGCAAAGGCCGCCTGGTGGAACGACAGCGGCTGGTAGCCGCTGAAATAGACATGAGTTGCCCATTCATGAGCATCCAGATCGAAGAAATAGACATCAGACTGTCTCTCATAGTCGATTCCCGTGGCTCCACCTCTGACGGCCGCAAGGCAGCCATAGAATAGAAGCCTATTGCGGAGAGAATCCAAAAATCCGGTACTCGGCAGCGTCGGCGTGGTCTTCCCGAAGGAGACGGGCGGTGGTGTCCCCGCCGGTTCGAAGGCTGTCCATTCGTAGTCGAGGAGGTCCAGGCGATAAACCGTGACGTTACTCGCGACAACCCAGATGACGTAACGGTCACTGTCATAGAATGAAAAGCATCTGCCAGGTGGCGGATACGGGCCGGTTGTGGGAACCGTCTCCCACCGGAAAAGGTCCAAATCCAGTGCATACAGAGTATCTGTCTGCATCTCGGTAGTACCGCCAATCAGATAGATCTTTCTTTGCGGAGAAACGAATACCAACTGATGATCATATCGCGATCCGGGCGCGGGTCCCGGGAGCTGGAGATCGAGCCAGTCGGTTTCCGCAGATGGTGAAATGGTAAGCGATTCGGACGGCAGGCCATCCTCGCCTCGCTGATTGTAGCCGGTCACCCAGACACGATATAACCTACCCTCCGAGAGACCATATATCTTGTATTCGGTTGACATGCCCGCATCGACCCAGCCCGAGTCATCGTCCCCGGATGATGCCTTCGCTCTGCCAAGAGCCTCATAGTGAAGCCTGTAGCCGGCCAGGGAGATATTCTCCGCATGTTCCCACCGGGCATGGATGAAGCCGTTGCCGGGACCCGCGCTCATCAGCTTTGGCGCGTCGATTATGGAGGACGAAGATGCTACAAATTCATCGGAGTAGTCGCTTTCGCCCGAGCAGCAATCCATAGCCGTTACGGCGAAGTGGTAAGTTTTCGCATTGTCGAGCCCAGTCAGATGTATCAAGAACATATCATAGACATCGATCGGGGATGGCCCCTGATCCAAATCGTCACCCTCGTAGGGTTCGCAGCATCCGTCGGAATCGTAATAAATCCTGTAAAAAATCGCATCCTCGTCGTCTGAGGTCTGCCAGTAGAGGGAGACCTCTCCGTCACCCTCGTAGCCAAAGACGTTGCTGGCTGGAGCGGGTGCATCGAGGTCGAATCCGGAACCAACTCGATAGCTGAATTCGTATGGCTCCTCCATGACATTGCCGCTCATATCCCTCAGACCCGCCTCCATTCTCACCGTGATCGTCGCCCTGGCAGGCGGATTATTGAATGGCACAAAATGTATATAGGGGGTATCCGGGTCGAATGAAGTCGTCCCCTCGAGAACGCCTCCACCCACTCTTTTATATTCAACTGTCAGAAGGTCCTGCGTGACGCTGGCGGGATCGGTGTCCGGGGAGACCATAATGAAGACATGTGTATTCCTTGGAATGCCTACCGAATCTGGCTCCGGGATTGTCCCCGTGACTGATGGCGGTGTGCGATCTTCACCAATTAAACTGAATGACCAGGAGATAGGCCCCACGGGAATGGGCGGTATGGCCGTATCCTCTGCATACAGCTCCACGTTGACCTCCTCACCCGCGGCGAACTCGTCCTCATCTGCATAATAGCGAATCTTGAGACCATCAAAGAAGGGTGCCGATGACGGGCGCACTAGTTTGCCATTTACCTGCATTCGAACTGAGTACGGGTCGATACCTCCCATGTAGTCCTTCATGCGAACCTCTATGCGTCCCCCGTTGCGGGCCCCATAGAATTCATCCATATCCCAGACCGAACCGTCTGTTGGGGTCACATCAGTGACCATGGGAGGAGATGTGTCCTCGGGAATCTCGAATGAGAATTGAAGTGGCTCCATCTCATTGGGGGGCGAGGCGAGGTCCTGCGCGGTCACTTCGATGAAGTGCTCCCTATATGGTCTGAATTCACTCGGACAAACGCACCATAATTCGATGCCGCCCTCGGTTCTCTCTGTAAGCGTGCCGAGCTCCTTGCCATCGACCTTAATCCTGAGGCCGGCCCTATCGACGCCGGTGCCGTCATCCCTGATAGTCGCGTGGATTTTGTAGGAGTTGTTGTCCTCCGCGGCCAGAGCGCCAGACGGACCAAATTCGGTCGGATACGGGGGCTCGTTGTCCAAGTCGGCCTGGTTGCCGATTGAGTATGAGTATATGAGTGGCTCCATCTGATTCGGTGACTTGTACCTGTCCTGGCATGAGACCTGAACCTGGACAACTGAGCCGGGACCCCGCGGTTCAGGGAAATCGTAGCGCACCCTGAGGCCGCCCGAGAACGCGGCCACATCCGGTGTGACAGCCTCTTCGTCTATCAGCAGCTCGATGCTGTCCTTATCGACTCCCGTCCCGATGTCCGCCAGCTCAAGGATAACGGCGCCGTTTGTATATCCAGATTGACATCCCGCCGATGGATAGCTCCATTCCAATGACGGCGCGATGCGATCGTAGAGCCAAGTTATGACTCGATAAAGGAATTCCGCGCGTGGCTCGGATGAGCCCTGTTCATCGACAATCGCTTCGAACGGGAAATTCGTGAGGATTACGCGATAGTCGAGATCGACCTCATCCGATGGCGCCCTAATTCCCATGCAGCTTGTGTGAGAACTCGCCGTGCCGCCGAAAATCTTCTGAGGTACATCGCCCATCAGCTTCACGTAGCACGCCTCCCAATAGAAGCTCGGCGGATGCTCCGGCGCAATAACCATGCCCGATGTTATCGGATCGAGATGCTCCCCAAGTATCAAGGGGACGTACGACCAATAATCGTATGAGATTTGAAGATAGTCCTCCATTAGTTCGCTGGAGTAGTTGTTATAGGTAAGCCACTCGGATGAGATGTAGATGGCCCCCCCGCTGTCGAGATAGTATTTTACATTGATTTCATCAATGTCTTGAAGATGAAAGAACTCATCGCCAGTGGTCCAGATAACAACGTCGTAATTCCTGAGTTTGGATACGCTTGGGGGAATCAGAGACGACTCCTGGATATTGTATATGTCATACGTGAAGCCGCGGGCATCGAGCGCCTCGGTGAAGTAGGACGCACCATAGGTGTAGTATTCAGAATTGCCGTCGTCCACCAGGAGAATCGTCGGCATGGTTGCGCCACCATCCGCGGCGAATACATCGGGCGAGCATCCCGCGGCAAGGATGGCGATTCCCGCGATTATCGCAACTCTAAATATCCAGCCGATTGCGGTTGGCTTAATTGGTTCTTCCATTCCTACCTCAAGGTCTCTAGCTTCAGATCAGGTTGATTTTCTTGCCGATGTGGTATTCGAGGGTCTCTCTGAATAAACGATCTGTCAGGCATGATTGTGGGTTGTGCAGTGCTGGCGCAGTTGGACATTGCCGACACGTTGCCGGCATCATCAAACGTCTTGATAGCGAAATACCAGACCTGGCCGCCTTGAGGAAGAGCAAGTAGAAAATTCTCCACTGTCCCGGGGAACGAGGGGAAATAAAGAACCGGCACCGTCAACGCCTGTTCGAAATCCGCATCGTCATTGACTTTAGAGGATGAAGTCCGTATGTAGTAGCCTTTCGCCCGTCCGAGCATACCATCGTCACCGGGGGCGGTCCAGGTTAGTCGAACGTGGGTCTTTTGCGGGTTGAGTTCGACACCGAGGTCACTCACCTTCGCGGGCGGGGTACCATCTGCCGTGTAGTCATACATCCTGAGGCAGCGCAAGTCATTGAGCGTGCCTGAGCTCCCCGTCCCGCCGAATGTCAGCATGTAGGCATATTCATCGAACGTCCCGGGGGGGAGCGTCACGACCGCGGCAGCGCTCCTGGGGCTGGGAGGAATCCCCGTCACGACATCGTTCAATTCGGTCCATTCGTTGGTTTCTGTGTCGAAGCTGTCGAGGTAATAGACATTTGGCGAGAAGTTCACTTGTGTGCGTCCGGCGAAGATGGTGATCTTCTTCAGGTCTTCGTCCGGGGCGAGCGAGGGGGCGAACCTGGCCTCGGACATTGCCCCGGAGGCTAACACGCGCGTGAACAGGAGCGTTTCTGGGTCCAGGGAGTAGAGCTTGCTGCTGGGGCCGATGTCGGACATACCACCATAGAGGAACCCTCGGTCGATTGATGGGAGGTACGTAAAGGCTGAGAGTATGACCTCGGTCGGCTGGAGGCCCGGGCACTCCATGGTCTGCCATTCATGCGAATCGAGACCGAAGGAGTAGAAGTTCAGCTCCCTACTCCATGTGCTGTTGAGGAAGCACCCATAAAAGAGAAGCCGATTGCGCCTCGAATCCAACAGACCTACTGCCGGCAAAGTCGGGTAAGTCTCATCGTCGGATACAGGTTTGAACTCTGTCCATTCGTTGTCGGATAGATCGAGTAGATATATG